>JASLEN010000481.1 GCA_030151105.1 Dysgonomonas sp. | reverse complement strand
CATATAAATGCTGTCTGTATAGAGCTGGATTCAAGGTTCCTCAGGGATTAGAGGTAAATTTCACTGGAGCAGCTGAGATAAACAGCACTATTCTTGAGGGAAAAGTACTAGACCCAAAACAAGGCTTAACTCTGGAAGAGGCATGTACTTGGTTTGAAAGAGCTTGGGAACAATACGACGAATTAAGTTTTTTTAGGGATTATATAAACAAAAAAGGATATGAATGGGCAAATGATGACTTGAAGTCTATGATGGTTTTCTTATCTACATATAAATCACCAGGGAAAAAGAATCAAGTCAGTGGTTATAAAAAGATTCGTGTAAAGCAGCTGCACAATTTGCATACAATAAGTATGGATAAATCATTTGAAGTTGAAATTCCTAAGCTATTGCAAGAAGGTAAGATTGTTATTGTTGATTTGTCTCAGGGGGAACCTGTCGTACAAAGGCTTTTTTCAGAGAAAATATGCCGTTCCGTCTTTAATATTTCCATGGATAGATTTATAAAAAATCTTCCTAACAATTTCATTCAGTTTTACTTTGAAGAGGCCCATAACCTATTCCCCAAAAAGGATGATAAAGACCTCAGTCAAATATATAATAGGATCGCAAAGGAAGGAGCAAAACTTCACTTGGGAATGATATATGCGACACAAGAAGTGAGTTCAATTAGTTCTAATATTTTAAAAAACACACAAAATTGGTTTATCGCTCACCTTAATAATGTTGATGAAACAAGAGAGTTAGAGAAATATTATGATTTCAAGGATTTCACACAATCATTAGTTCGCTTCTCTGCCACAAATGACAAGGGATTTGTGAGAATGAAAACCTACACAAACCCATTTATTGTTCCTGTTCAGATTGATAGATTCTTGGCGAATAGGGGAATGTGATGAGCTACAGTTCAAAGGGAAATCGTCCATTTGAATGGGCCAGTAAGTCACAACATTCCCATGTGATAAACGATCCGTATGTTCAGAGTTTGATGAAAAGATGTAAGTTTCCATCTACTAATGAGGAGGCAGAGAATGATGTTAGAGACTTTGCTTTTGATATAGAAACAGGTTCTTATCGCAATATAACAACTATTATTGCGGTAGATGGTGGATACTCTGAAGTAACAGTGCGAAAAAACTATCCCAGTTCTAAGGTTGCATTTTTTCAGTTTGGTGGTTTAGAGTTTAGTCTCGATGATTTGAAGCAATTGGGCGAGTCACCATTTATTCACCCAGAAAAAATGGAAAAATTTAAAAAGTTAGAACGTTTTAAGCTTGCAATACCAACAAAAGCAACCTCTTTAGACTCTTTATCAATGATCGACTCGGTAAGAATTCCATTAATTGAGTTCTTTAATGAGATTCGTGATGGGAAAAAATATATAGATACCTTAAAGTGGCTTGTCTTTCATGAGTTTAAGAATAAAGGTATTGGAAATGATGAGTCGTTGAAGAATATCACTTTTGGAAGCTTGCCAAAAAGAAATGATAAAGTATTTAAAGATATAGAAATAGAAAAGTCAGAGATTGACTCTAGTGGATATTTCGAATGCGACGGTGAAAAGTTCAATCTTATTGACATACTAAGGTTTCATGAGGTTGTAGATGAAGAGCTTGGTGCTAGTGGTATTTTAGGTTATCTAACAAATGTTATAGAGCACGTAATTATAGTTCATTGCATCAAAGAAATTGTCACTAGAAAACCTTCTTTTCTGAAGCGTTTCCTCTTTATTAAAGATGGACCTCTTGGTTTCTTTGGTCAAACAGCTAAGTTGCATAAAGATATGAGGGAATTATGTAATATTTATATTCGGGAATATTCGTTAAAGTTGGTTGGGTTAGAAAAGTCAGGCTCTTTTGTGGAACATGCAGAGCATATATCTTCAGGAGAAAATGCTTGCCTTAAAAAGGGGCAAGTCCTACCGCTGTTTAATAATTATATTTATAAACATATTCTACCTGGACCATCTACAGAGGAAGAACTAGACAAACTTTCTCCATACGCATCAACCTCATATTATAGTGGAAAGTTGATTTATCGTAGTCAAACAGATCGAACTTGGGTATTAACTATTCCAATACATGACAGTAACGAAGTAAAAGTATTGAATAGGAATTCGTTCTCAAATCTTGATGAAATTCTAAATGTAGTGGATTACTTAAAATGTGATATGTACGAGAATGCTATTGTGCCTATTGCTTTGGTAAATCAGCTAGTATCTCTCGCGAATCACCCTTCTTCCAAGATGTTGGAGAAATTTGCTATCCAATCTATGAGTGAGTAGATTTTCACATCTAACTAAAAATAGAGGCGTGCTATATACGGCGCCTCTATTTCAAACGAATTTACATTCATACTATAGTTTTATTCCTCTTTGATACATGTACGTAGCCACTATTACTTGATATTGTTTTGTCCAAAAAGGGCAGTTTGGCGTGCCATTTATCCGTAAGCGTAACAACATCCACACCTAGCACAATTGCGATCATTCGTTAGAACATGCCGATGCTTAGTTAAGTTTGATATTCCAAGGCGA
>JASLEN010000095.1 GCA_030151105.1 Dysgonomonas sp. | reverse complement strand
AGATGTTTATTTGATCTATCTCTTTATGATCTACAATGCCTACAGCCCAAGCCAAAGCATGCTCTTCGATATATGGACGTAGGAGCTCTCTCTTTCGTTCTGTGAGTTGTTTAGAGTCGTTTAGTTCTTCACAAACAAAATCTTTAGGGAGTATTACGGCTGCTGCAAAAACAGGACCAGCAAGACAACCTCGTCCAGCCTCATCGCAGCCTGCTTCTATTAAATCGGGGTATAAAGAAAGTTCTAGCATTGTTTTATCTAAGTTTTAAAATCACATTATTGTCAGCAGGCGGAAAGTCTATGTTCAAATCGTTTAGATTATCATCCACAGGAAAGCCCATTTCAACGAAGATATCTACTAATTTTGTCTTAGTATCCTCACTTACTTTTTCATCTCCATAGAGATGCAATAGGAAAATATCTGAGGCTATTTCAGCTAACTGTTTATATTTGTTTTTAGGAAAAGGGATCTCTAACTTTTCTATCATTGGTAGGGCTCTAGCTGAGGCTAATCGTTTAAGGATCTCTTTGTTTTCTGTAACTAGATTGGGATGATTCTCAGTTGCTGTAATATTTCGGGTTTCTATCTTTAGTTGCTCATCGGAGAGCTCCAGAAGGCGATATGAAAAGGGATAAGAAACTAAAGCACCCGTTTCTATGTCATATATTTTATTCCCTTTTTCGCTGATGTACTCCGTAATGTCATTTGAATGGAAATGTCCTGTAAAGACAATCTTTACTCCATTATCAGCCAGTAGTGATGCGATTCGTTTATTGTCATCTACTAAGTAGTTTGGAAAAAAACGATTTTGGAAGGGTATGTGCTCTACTAATCCCCAGTGCACCATTGCTATCACTTGCTTATTTTGCTCCTTAGCCTTTTGCAAAATATCTAACATCCAAACTTCAGTCTCGGGCTTTAATTTCCCCGATGAAATCGGTCTATCTTTATACTCTTGATAACGGGCAACATCCAAAGCAAGCAACCATGTAGATTCATCGAGTTCAGTTAGGTAGCTTAGTGAATTACTATCTTTACTAATCGCATTTTTGTAACCATAATCTGCATAAATCCTGGCAAAATCTTCAGAGCTAATATTCTCAGTTTTGAAAGTCTTATTCCCTTGATATCTGGGGGGATTTGGAATGTTGATGTCATGGTTTCCAGGGAGTACGAATACTTTCACACCTTTATCATACAAAGGTTTTAACTTCTCCCTAAAGTCTATATGGCTCAATTTCTCTCCATCCTTTGTGAGGTCGCCAGATACCAATAAAACGTTTATGTCACTATTTAGATAGTCTGAGATAACCTTATCCAATACTTCAGGTACTGCAATTACATTCTTACCGTTTTCATAAACATAGCTATTTATAGCATATCCATTGTCCATCAATTGCTCCGAAAGATAGTGTATATCAGTAATTACACCAATCTTTAGAGGTTCGGACGCACCTAGTTGGATCGTAAACAGTAAGTATGTAATGAAAAGTAGCTTTCTCATTTTAGTGTGAAGATTTAGTTCTAAAATCGCATTTGGACATGCAATGTACAAAAGTAAGTCATTTAAATAAAAGACATTCTACTTATTATTTCTATTTTTGCATCTGCAACATTAATATTAATTATGAGTAAACATTTCACAAAAATATTTTTAGCATTAGTCTCTTTGCTATTCATTGTTTCGTGTAAAACAACAGAGCATGTTGTTAGTTTTACAGACCTCAAGCACCCGAAACGTGAATTTAGAGGAGCATGGTTGAGTACGGCTTGGCAAACTCGCTACAGGACAATGAGTACTGGCGAAATGAAGCAATATTTTATCAATGCTTTGGATGATATGCAAGCAATGGGCATCAATGCTGTCATCTTTCAAGTACGTCCACAGGCGGATGCTTTCTATAAGTCGAAATATGAACCTTGGAGTGTGCATCTTTCAGGAACACAAGGAAAAGCGCCTACTGGAGGGTTTGATCCGTTAGAGTTCTTGATAAAAGAATGTCACAAACGAAATATGGAACTTCACGCATGGCTCAATCCCTATCGTGTGACCACAAGTGCTAATGATGTTTTAGTTTCTAATCATAAATATTATATATCTCCCGAATTATTCGTTAAATATGGAGGTAAGATATATTTTGATCCAGGACTGAAGGGAAGTAGAGATTTTATTTGCGATGTGGTAGAGGACATCGTGATGAATTATGACGTGGATGCTATACACATGGATGATTATTTTTATCCATATCCTATTTCTGGAGTGCCTTTTCCTGATGATAATAGTTTCAATGCCACTCGTAAAGCAAGAGGATTCAAAGTTGGAGAAAAAGCAGATTGGAGAAGAGATAACGTAAACCTTTTGATCAAAGAGGTGAAATCAACTTTGCAAAGAACAAAGCCATGGGTTCGTTTTGGTATCAGTCCTTTTGGTATATATAGAAATATTGCGAGTACACCTGATAAATCAGGAAGTAGGACAAATGGATTACAAAACTATGACGACCTTTATGCAGATGTTAAGCTCTGGGTGGAAAAAGGTTGGATTGATTATAATATGCCTCAACTTTATTGGGAGATAGGACATACTGCCGCCGATTACGAAACTTTGATTCATTGGTGGGAGCAAAACAACTTCAAACAGCCTTTATACATTGGGCAAGATGTAGAGCGCACCATGAAGGCGAAGAGTAAGATAGGAACAACTCAACTGATGGATAAGATGTTGCTTTCTCGTAGTTCTGCAAATATTCATGGCAATTGTTTCTGGCCAGCCTATTCTCTCCTTGAAGATTTTGGAGGGGTTAAAGGAGAGTTGAAAAGTAACTATCATCGCTATCCTGCACTCATCCCTGCTTATACGCATATGCATAATAAAGCACCTAAGCGAGTAGATAAGTTGAAAGAGTTCTATACTAAGACAGAGCATACATTGAGATGGCGTAGTGATAGGGATAAGATGGATCCCGCAACTGCGCAATATTATGTAGTGTATCGCTTCGAAAAAGGCGAAAAAGAAAACTTAGACAATGCGGAGAAAATAGTTGCTATCACTAGAGAGCCAAGCTACGTATTGCCATATGAAGGAGGACAGAAGGAGTACAAATATGTAGTTACTGCTGTAGATGGTTTCCATAATGAGTCGAAAGCAAGATCGAAAAAAATAAAATTATAATAGAGAATATGAAAGTAACTCCTAAATATTTAGAGGGAATTGTTGATGAGAGTTCTAAAACTTTCAATGATGATGTGTGTCTCAATTTCGATTTGGCAATTGGAACAACCAAGCAGTTTGAAGTCTATTACTCTGGAACTTTAGAAGCTATTGATGATGTGCTTTACATCAATGGCAATTACGATAGCGAGACTGAGAATGTGGAGCGTGTTTTTATAAAAGAAGTTGGAACAGATAAAATGCATGTTATTTACGATGGTTTGATTCATGGATACAACAACTTGTTTTGTGATGAGCACGATATGACAATTGATCGTCCATTACATCAATTGGAGTTAGATGGTGAGAAGCTGTTTTCTGTCGAAATGACCTTGTTCTACGGAATCGATTTTGACGATGAAAGGGAAGATTACGATATGGACGGAGAGGGGATGCAGCACGTATATAACCGCAAAGAAAAACTATCGTGGGAGCAAGTAAAAGAAGAAGGGTTTGATGCTATCTCTATTCAATTTGTGAATGAGAAAGAAAACTCAGTATTCCTTGACTTGGAGTTAGCATAATTTAGATACAAGTAAAATAATATAATTTTGAGACATACACGTCAATTCCGCATGGTGGCAAAAACCATGGCAGGACTAGAAGAAATATTGGCCGAGGAACTTACGGGTTTGGGTGCTGATAACATAGAGATTGGAAATCGTATGGTTTCGTTCGATGGAGATTTAGGCCTTATGTATAGGGCTAATTTTCATTGTCGTACCGCTTTGCGTATTCTTAGAACTGTATATGAGTTTAAGGCTCGTACTACAGATGAAATCTATAAGAAGATAAAAGCCATGAACTGGTTTGAGCACATGGATGAGAATACAACCTTTGCTGTAGATGCTATAACTTTCTCTGAGTTGTTTACGCACTCAAAGTTTGTAGCCTATAGAGTAAAAGATGCTATTGTGGACTACTTTATGCAAAAAACAGACAAGCGTCCATCGGTAGATGTTGCAAATCCTGATTTGTTAATCAATTTCCATATTGCACATGACAAATGTACCCTTTCGTTCGATAGTTCGGGCGATTCGCTGCATAAACGTGGCTATAGAGTTGCACAGAATGAAGCTCCTTTGAACGAAGTTTTGGCAGCAGGAATGATTATGAAGACGGGATGGAAAGGCGATTCTGATTTTGTAGATCCCATGTGTGGTTCTGGTACACTCTTGATAGAGGCTGCATTAATCGCTTTGAATGTTCCTCCAGGAATTTATAGAAAGGGCTTTGGCTTTGAGAAATGGAAGAATTTCAATAAAGATTTATTCGAAACCATCTATCATGATGATAGTGGAGAGCGTCAATTTGATTATAAAATCTATGGATCAGACATTTCGCCAGAAGCAATAGCTATAACTGAGCAAAACATAAAAGAGGCTGGGGTAGAAAAGCATATTAGTTTGAAGGTGATGCCATTTGAGGACTATCAAGAAGCTCCTGCCGAAAAAGGAATTGTGATAACAAATCCTCCATTTGGTGAACGTATTCAACCCGATGATCTATATGGATTGTATGAAGATATAGGTGAACGCTTGAAGCATGTTTTTATGGGTTACTCAGCTTGGATACTTAGCTACCACAAAGAGTGTTTCCACAAAATAGGACTACGTCATTCTAAGCGATATCCGCTAGTGAATGGTTCCTTGGAATGTGAATTTAGGCGATACGATATTTTTGCAGGAAAGAGATATGATAAATAAAAAAAGAGAGGTTCTATGAACCTCTCTTTTTTTATTACTTATTAGCCACATCTTCTACTCTATCTACTCCATCTCCTTTGAAGAGACTTAGTCGGACTATGCTATCCTCTTCAGCTACTAGGTTGTGCACAACATTAGCTTTCAGACTAAGAAGATCACCCTTCACCAGTTTGCGAATATTTCCTTCTACTCCAAAATCAATTTTTCCTTCAAATAGTTCAACTACAATAGCAAATGGAGCTTTATGATCTTTCATAATTTGCCCTTTAGCCATAAATATTCTGATCTCCTTTGAAAAATCGGACTCAAAAAGTAATTCCACAGAAGGTTTATGAGGATTCTTCTTTATTGTATTTATCAAATTTGCTGTCTTCATATCAATATTAAGTAAGAGTTAGTAATCTTATTTCTCTATAAGTGGTGGTGTATCTCTTTTTTGCATAAAGGCAAGAATACCAATAGATGCCAATCCTACAAGAATCTGCCAGAAAGATTGTATCATAAATACACCTGTTGCAAAAGCCGTAGCCGATAGCTGATTTACACCATATAGGGTTAGCGCTGCTATAACCGCGACTTGCCATGGCCCTAGCCCTCCATTTGTTGGGATTCCCATGCTCAAGCTGCTGAGAGCAAAACCAATTAAACCGGCAGTGATTCCAAGGTTTTCAGTAAAGTCGAATGCAAAGAATGAGATGTAGAAAAAGCAGAAGTAAGACACCCAAATACCTAGCGTGTATA
>JASLEN010000087.1 GCA_030151105.1 Dysgonomonas sp. | reverse complement strand
TTTTTCTATTTGAGCAGCTCCTGCACCTTCAGCACTATCTCCCGAAGCAGCTTTGATCAGGTTATCACGAACATTATTAGATTCAATATGTCCAGCTTGAAGAGCGATAAGAGCTTTTACTTCATCATCTTCCAAGATATCTAGCATACCGCTATAGATACGAATTTCACCGTTGTTTAGAGAAATGATATTTGCTTCTTCATTCTCATATACTTTGATATTCAAATCTTTTCCTTCTACTGACTTGAAGTTGTCACCAACAATTCCTTTCAATCGAGTTGCATACTCGCTATCGTCTGCTGCAACTGTGTTGTTATTGTCCATGAACTCAACAACTTTTACAGAAACAGTGTTAGCTCCTTTTTCTAGAGCCATATCAGTAGCAGCATCACCAACAGCTTTACCTGCGCTTTCAGCAGCTTTACCTAGTGATTTTCCTAACTTTTTGAATTGAGCATTAGCTGGCGTAGCAAACACGCACATAAGAGCAACCATCAATGTTGCAAAGAGTGATTTTTTAATCATAATTTAAATTTGTAATTGTTTGTAATATAATTTCGTGAAATTTTGTTTGTAGTAGTACCGTAATATTTGTTTAGTGTATTTTTATTTCGCAATCTCAGCTAGATAGCATCACGACTCCACAATCTCAACTACTCCAAAAGCAGTATCGAAGCACGTAAGCATTTTCATAGCGTTGAAAACTTAATTGGCGCAAAGATAAACTTTAATTGCTGAAAATACCAAATTTAGTATTTCTAGAATTAAAGACTATTTGCATTCTTTATTTGTTACAGCGTTTTGCAAAAAAATTATTTTGTAGCCAAATACATCGTACAGATACCCAAAGTATATCTTTTGTACTTAGCCTCAGAAAAACCACATTCTAGCAATGTCTGGCGCATATCCTCGCCTTGAACAAATGCTTTTATCGACTTAGGCAGATAGCTGTATGCAGCATCACTTTTCGAAATCATTTTTCCCAATGTTGGAATAAATATCTGAGAATAGAGATTATAAATCTGCTTCATAGGAAACCACTGAGGTGTAGTAAGCTCTAGGATCATAAATTTTCCTCCAGGCTTCAACACACGGCTCGTCTCTTTCAGCCCCTGCTTTAGACTCTCAAAATTGCGGACACCAAAGGCCACGATAGCAGCATCGAAAGTATTATCCTCAAAGCCTAGCGCCATGCAGTCATGCTTTTCGAATGTTATCTTGTCCGAAAGACCAAGTTTAGCAACTTTCTCACGCCCTACATCCATCATTCCCTCCGAGATGTCTATTCCTAGAACCTTATCGGGCGAAAGAAATTTATTTGCTTTGATTGCCAAATCGCCAGTACCTGTGGCAATGTCAAGGATATACTTCGGATTATCTTTTCTCAAAGTTTTCAACCCCGCTTTGCGCCACAGTTTATCTATCCCCATGGATAGTGTATGGTTTAGCAAATCATATTTAGGAGCTATAGAATCGAACATTTGCTCCACTTGTTCTCCTTTTGACCCTTTACTATCGTATGGAAGTAATTCTTCTGCCTTATTTTTATTCATTGTCCATGTTCACGAAGAAAGTAGAATTTTTCTTCATTTGTAATTGAGTTTACCTTTGTCAGATTTCCCTCTGCTATTTCTTCGAAAGGGTCTGTAGAGTTATCAATAAGAATCCAATAGTCTGATATTGGGATATACATTCTGAAAAGATTTCTTATCCCAGCCCAATATCTTCTATACACAACTTCCTCGGGCACATGATGTCCTCCCGAGCGCACTCTTTGCTCTACACGTCTAACAGCCAATTCGGGCGATATAAGCCAAAAATAAACAAGCGTAACAAAATATCCAGCAGCCTTAGCCTTACGGATAAAACTCACGTAAGACTTGGTTGCTAGTGTTGTTTCCACAGCAAAGTCTGCACCTTGCTCCAGCAGCTCGTTAATTCTATCCACAACAATTCTCCCAGCTGCAATAGAGGCTGATTCGGGATGAAAAGGCGACAAACCTTTTGCTATTTCGTCTAGATTGACGAATTCCTTACAGTCTAGCATCTGAGGGAAAATGGCATACGAGGCGGTAGTTTTACCCGCTCCGTTGCACCCTGCTATGAGATAGAGATTTGGCATATTTCATATTAGAGGTTTGACTCTAAATAACTGTTTATGTTTTTTTCAATTCGTTCTTCAATATTAGCCACATCTGCTTTCACAAATTTATCACCTGTTATATATTCATAAAGTTCGATGTATCGCTCAGCAACTTCGTTACAGTATCCTTCGGTCATAGTTGGCACTTGTTGACCATCTTTCCCTTGGAACCCATTATCCATCAACCATTTTCTAACAAACTCTTTAGAAAGTTGACGTTGCTCTTTCCCTTCTTTATACAATTTCTCGTAAGTGTCGGCATGAAAATAGCGAGAAGAATCTGGAGTGTGAATTTCATCTATCAAATAGATTTTATCCTCTCTTTTTCCAAATTCGTATTTGGTATCTACAAGGATCAAACCTTTCTCTGCTGCTATTTCAGTTCCTCTCTGGAAAAGGGCATAAGTATATTTCTCTAGTTCAATATACTCATTTTCTCCAATAATTCCTTGTTTTATGATCTCTTCTCTCGAAATATTTTCGTCGTGCCCCTCATCAGCCTTAGTAGTAGGCGTTATGATTGGGCTAGGAAATTTCTCATTTTCTTTCATTCCCTCTGGAAGAGTGATGCCACAAATTGTTCTATTGCCTGCAACATATTCTCTCCAAGCGCTACCTGTAAGATAGCCTCTGATCACCATTTCTATTTTGTAAGGTTCACACTTAAGTCCTACAGTCACCATAGGATCTGGTGTAGCAAGTTTCCAGTTAGGAAGAATGTCTGTTGTAGCATCTAAAAATTTAGATGCAATCTGGTTTAGAACCTGTCCTTTATATGGAATACCTTCTGGCAAAACCACATCAAACGCCGAGATTCTGTCTGTAGCAATCATTACTAGCAAATCATTGCCTATAGAGTACACGTCACGCACCTTGCCATGATAGACTGATGTTTGACCCGAAAAATTAAAATTGGTTTCAACTAATGCTGATTTCATATGAGTTGTAATATGTTATAGATTAGATGCTAAAATTTGTAATTAGCTGCATCAAAGTTAACGGAAACTCAAAATATAAACAAACCAGAAAGACTGAAATAATGCCAAGTAACCAAATATTAACTAATGGAAACTAGATATTACTTTCCACTAGCAACATCTTTGCGTTTCTTTTCTCTCACATCTTCCCTATCGTATGCATCCACAATACGTTGAACTAAGCGATGACGCACAATATCAGACTTCTGAAATTCAGTATATCCAATTCCTTCGATATCTTTTAACACTCGAAGAGCATGTTTCAGCCCAGATTGTTGAGATGGTGGCAAGTCTATTTGCGTCATATCACCCGTCACAATCATTTTGGCATTCATACCCAAACGAGTTAAAAACATTTTGATCTGCGGAACAGTCGTGTTTTGCGCTTCATCCAAAATCACAACTGCATCGTTAAGCGTTCTCCCTCGCATGAAAGCAAGCGGTGCTATCTGAATAGTTTTGTTCTCCATATACTCACGCAATTTTGCAGCTGGAATCATATCCTCCAGAGCATCATACAAGGGCTGAAGATATGGGTCAATCTTCTCCTTCATGTCACCTGGCAAAAAACCTAGTTTCTCACCAGCTTCTACAGCGGGGCGACTAAGGATAATTTTCCGCACTTCTTTATTCTTGAAAGCTCGCACAGCAAGAGCAATGGCAGTATATGTTTTTCCAGAACCAGCTGGTCCTACTCCAAAAAGCAAGTCGTTTTTTTCGAATTGCTTTACAAACTTCTCTTGGTTTGCAGTTCGAGCCACAATAGGCTTTCCGCTTATCCCAAAGATTATCAAGTTATCGTGCTTAGAAATCCCATTCGAATTTCCTTTCACTAGAGCCATGATATCATCTTCTGTCAAGCGGTTTGTTTGGAGGCAAAATTGCTCCAACTCATTAAGCTTTTCTTCAAAAAGAGGGATTTCCTCTGGTGATCCAGAAGCTTTTATAGCATTTCCCCTTGCAACAATTCGTAGTTTCGGAAAAAGAGATTTGATTAATTGAATGTTTGCGTTGTTTGTCCCGAAAAAAATAGCGGGATCTGCATGTTCTAAAATAATGATTCTTTCTATCATCAAGAAGTTAAAATTTCTATCGTAGTTGTATAATGGAAAGCCAAAGATACATTATAAAATCATACAGCTGCATACTTTACCCAAATTAGTCTCCTTTTTTATATCTTTGTTCTATTCAATAAAATACACCTACAATTAGGTGCTAGTAACAACTTTTATTAAAACAAAATACTTGTGGCAAAAAAACCTGCAGAAACTCCAATGATGAAACAGTTCAACGAAATTAAGGAAAAGCATCCTGATGCAATTCTTCTTTTTCGTGTTGGAGACTTTTACGAAACTTTTTCTGATGATGCAATCGATGCTTCCGAGATATTAGGGATTACCTTAACGAGACGAGCTAATGGAGCAGCCCAATTTGTCGAACTAGCTGGATTTCCACATCATGCGCTGGATACGTACCTTCCCAAACTTGTGCGTGCTGGCAGAAGAGTTGCAATATGCGATCAATTGGAGGATCCCAAAACAACAAAAGCTCTGGTAAAAAGGGGGATTACAGAACTTGTCACCCCTGGAGTATCCATAAATGACAATATTCTGAATCACAAAGAGAATAATTTTCTTTGTGCCATCCATTTTGACAAAAAACACCTTGGAATCGCATTTTTGGATATTTCCACGGGTGAATTTTTAATAGCAGAAGGCTCAAAAGAGTATATAGATAAACTATTAACCAACTTTTCACCTAAAGAAGTTCTCGTGGAGCGAAATAAGAGAAAACAATTCGTCGATGAATTCGGATCTCGCTTTTTCATTTTCGAGCTTGAAGATTGGCTATTTACTGAAAGTACTGCTAGAGAAAGGCTACTCAAACAATTTGAAACTAAAACACTTAAGGGATTCGGAATTAATGACATGACAAATGGAATGATAGCAGCAGGAACTGCTCTACATTACCTAGACAATACTCATCATACTCAAATAGGCCATATCACCGCTATTTCTCGTATTGAAGAAGAGAAATATGTAAGACTAGATAAGTTCACAGTCAGAAGTCTCGAATTAGTTTCTACTATGAACGAAGGTGGAAAGTCACTCTTAGACATACTAGATAGAACAACTTCGCCGATGGGAGCGAGGATGTTGAGGAGATGGCTTGTTTTTCCACTAAAAGATATAGAGCCTATCAAGAATAGACACGCAGTCATCGACTATCTATTCAAAGATCTCCCGTTGAAATCGCTTTTAGATGAAAAGCTTCCTCTTATAGGAGACCTCGAAAGAGTAATATCAAAAGTAGCGGTGAATAGGATAACACCTCGTGAAGTAATACAACTCAAAGTTGCACTAACTGCAATAGAACCAATACAAAATGCTTTCATAAATTCAAAAGAGAGCAAACTCAAAGAAATTGGAGAAAAACTGAACCCTTGTCCAATCATTAGAGATCGTATTCATCGTGAAGTACATCCAGACCCACCAGCACTCCTAAATAGGGGCAATGTAATCAACTCGGGGATCAATGAAGAGCTCGATCAACTAAGAGACATAAAAGCCCATGGGAAGGAGCTTTTGATGAAAATTCAACAGCGAGAAATAGAAGAGACAGGCATTCCATCGCTCAAAATAAGCTTCAATAATGTATTTGGTTATTATATAGAGGTGAGGAATTCTCACAAAGACAAAGTGCCGAGTTCATGGATACGTAAGCAAACTTTAGTAAATGCTGAACGCTACATCACTGAAGAGCTAAAAGTATATGAAGAAAAGATTCTAGGAGCAGAAGATAAAATACAAGTTCTCGAAACTGCCCTTTACAACGACCTTGTGCAAAGTTTAGTGGAATATATTCCCGTGATACAGACGAATGCGAATCTTATCGCTCAAATCGACTGTTTGGCATCATTAGCTAAAGTAGCACAAGAAAATAAATACATCAGACCAGACCTAAGAGAAGATGATGTACTCAATATAGTGAAAGGGCGACATCCTGTGATTGAGAAACAATTACCTGTTGGTGAAAAGTACGTTGAAAACGATGTTATGCTCGATCCAGACTCACAACAGATAATTGTAGTAACTGGTCCAAATATGGCGGGTAAATCGGCACTTCTACGACAAACAGCCCTTATTACGCTAATGGCACAAGCAGGAAGCTTTGTCCCAGCCGAATCTGCACAAATAGGCTTGGTGGATAAGATATTTACAAGAGTAGGTGCGTCTGACAACATTTCACTTGGTGAATCAACTTTTATGGTTGAAATGAATGAGGCATCAAACATTTTGAATAACATTTCGGGCAAAAGCCTTGTGTTGTTTGATGAGCTTGGTCGTGGAACAAGTACCTATGATGGAATTTCTATTGCATGGGCAATTGTGGAATATATACATGAACATCCAACGGCTAAGGCTAAAACTTTATTTGCAACTCACTATCACGAGTTGAATGAAATGGAAAAGACCTTCAAGCGAATAAAGAACTTTAATGTATCGGTAAAAGAGGTAAATAATAAAATAATATTCCTTAGAAAGCTAACTCCAGGAGGCAGCGAGCATAGCTTTGGTATCCATGTGGCTAAAATGGCTGGAATGCCCCAAAGCATCGTAAAAAGAGCAAACACTATTCTTGGACAGTTAGAGGCTAATACCAGCGATGGAATCGGCAGACCAGCCGTGAAAGAGATAAATGAAAGCAAGGATGGCTTTCAACTCAGCTTCTTTCAATTGGATGACCCTGTACTCACACAAGTGCGTGACGAAATACATCAATTAGATATAAATAATCTCACTCCAATGGAGGCGCTAAATAAGTTGAACGAGATAAAGAAGATTGTAGGAGGAAAATAAGTTCCTACAAAAAGTGGTTGATGGCAAGGTCTTCTCTTTGATTATAGAGAGAAGATAGAACACTTTTCTCAAACATTTTCACTTACTTTGCGTTAAACAATAAACACAACTAATTTTTAATCAATGAATCGTAAGAAAATTTTAATAACAGGAGGAGCTGGTTTTATTGGCTCTCACCTTTGCGAAAGACTTCTGAATGAAGGGAATGAGGTAATTTGCTTGGATAACTATTTTACAGGATCGAAAGAAAATGTGATCCATCTATTAGACAATCCTTATTTTGAATTGATTAGACATGATGTTGTACATCCATTCTTTATTGATGTGGATGAGATATATAACTTGGCTTGTCCTGCATCACCTGTGCATTATCAGCACAACCCAATTAAAACGATCAAGACATCTGTAATGGGTGCTATCAATATGCTTGGACTGGCAAAGCGTGTGAATGCTAAAGTACTGCAAGCATCTACTAGTGAGGTGTATGGAGACCCACACGTGCATCCACAACCTGAGGAATATTGGGGAAATGTGAATCCAATTGGTATTCGCTCATGCTATGACGAAGGGAAACGTTGTGCCGAAACTTTATTTATGGATTATCACCGTCAGAATGGGGTGAAAGCAAAGATGGTGCGCATCTTCAATACTTATGGACCTCACATGAATCCTAGCGATGGACGTGTAGTGTCTAATTTTATTGTGCAAGCGCTTAAAGGAGAAAATATTACTATCTATGGAGATGGAAAACAGACCCGTAGTTTTCAATATGTAGATGACTTGGTGGAGGCAATGATAAGAATGATGGCTACCGAAGATTCTTTTATAGGTCCTGTGAATACGGGTAATCCTGGAGAGTTTACAATGATAGAACTTGCTGAGAAAGTATTGGAGTTGACAAATTCAAAATCGAAACTTGTATTTGAACCACTTCCTAGCGATGATCCGAAACAACGTCGTCCTGATATTACTCTCGCAAAAGAAAAACTAGGTTGGGAGCCAAAAATACAATTGGAAGAGGGCTTGATTAAAACAATTACCTATTTTGACAGGGTATTGAAAAAATAATAATTGCCAGATAATGTTCACTGTCGTATTCTCTTGGGTTATACTGTTTCTCATTTTCCTTTCGTTTGGAGAAGTGGCAGTTACATTCTGGAACACAATAGCTAAGAGACAAGATTCCTATTCAATTACTGACAAGTTTTGGATAGGAATTTGCTTTATAGGCACATTATTGTTGTGGCTTTCGATAT
>JASLEN010000033.1 GCA_030151105.1 Dysgonomonas sp. | reverse complement strand
TGTCTGCATTAGTAGATCAAATTGCTGAATTACACAGATCTAATGTAGAAGTAATTCTTATTTCGTCAGGTGCTGTAGCATCTGGCAAGAGTGAATTGAAGGAAGTCCCCAAATTAGATACTATTTCGGCTAGGCAACTCTATTCGGCTGTGGGGCAGGTCAAATTGATAAATAGATATTACGATTTCTTTAGGAATCAAGGAATTGTTTGTGGACAGATTTTAGCTACAAAAGATGATTTTTCGACAAGAAACCATTATCTCAATCAACGCAATTGCATGAAGATAATGTTGGAACACAACGTGATTCCTATAGTGAACGAAAATGATACAATCTCAATTCATGAGTTGATGTTCACTGACAATGACGAACTATCTGGTCTAGTAGCTGCTATGATGAATTGCAAAAAATTAATTATATTGAGCAACATTGATGGCATCTATGATGGCAATCCGAATGATAAAGATTCAAAAGTGTTGCAAATCATAAAACTAACTGATGATATAGAACAGTACATTCAATCCTCCAAATCCTCGGCAGGCAGAGGTGGGATGCAAACCAAATATAATATAGCTCACAAGGTGGCAGAAGAAGGAATAGAGGTTATCATTGCAAATGGAAAACGAGATAATATTCTTGTAGATTTGATACAAAAAGGAGACACATTGTGCACCCGTTTTATTCCTTCCAACAAAGGTATTTCGAACGTAAAAAAATGGCTCGCTCACTCCGAGGGATTTAGTAAAGGAGAAGTTCATGTCAACGAAGGCGTAGTAGAGGTACTGGATAAAAATAAGGCAATAAGCATTTTGCCTATTGGAGTAACCAAAATAGTTGGTAACTTTGAGATAGATGATATAGTAAAAATTATTGATAGTAATGGACTGCAAATTGGTATCGGTCGTACAGCCTACGACAGCACTGAAGCAGAAAAATCGATGGGTAAAAACAATCAAAAACCTATCATCCATTACGATTACTTGTATATAGAAAAATAACATTATGGACGATAATCACCAGAGTAGGTTTAAATTAATTTCTGAAGTTAGTAAAACACTCAACCTTCTTGAAGAAGAACAGATCAACGCAGTATTGAGAGCAATTGCTGCTGAGGCACAAGCTAAAATGCACTACATATTGACTGAAAATCAAAAAGATCTTCAGCGTATGGATCCTAGCAATCCTAAGTATGATCGCCTACTTCTGAATGAAGAAAGATTAATGAATATCGTAGCCGATATAAATAATGTAGCATCACTCCCCTCTCCTATTGGACAGAATCTGGAAGATAAAACGCTTCCAAACGGTTTACATTTAACAAAAACTACTGTTCCTTTTGGAGTGATTGGAGTTATATTTGAAGCTCGTCCTAATGTTTGTTTTGATGTATTTTCTCTATGTTTCAAATCTGGCAACGCTTGCATTTTGAAAGGTGGGTCAGATGCACGATACTCTAATTCTGCAATTGTAGAAATAATCAGATATGTATTAGACAGTAACGGAATCAATCCTAATGTGTGTACATTATTATCAAATGAGCGACATAGTACCGAAGAGTTATTGAATGCCAGAGAGTATGTAGATTTAGTAATTCCAAGAGGAGGTAAGAACTTAATAAACTTTGTCAGAGAGAATTCAAAAATCCCTGTTATAGAAACTGGTGCTGGTGTTTGCCACACTTATTTTCACAAGGATGGAGACAAAGAAAAGGGACAAAAAATCGTATTGAATGCAAAAACTAGAAAGGTTAGCGTTTGCAATTCACTAGATTGTCTGATAATAGATAAGGACAGACTTGAAGATTTATATTATCTTTGTGAAAATTTGGCTACAAAGAATGTAGCAATTTATGCAGACAAGCTTTCGTACGAAATACTTGCAAAACAATACCCTACAGAACTCATACATCATGCTGATGAGGAGAGTTTTGGAACAGAATTTTTAGACTATAGGATGTCTATAAAAACAGTTTGGGGAATAGATGATGCAATACAACATATTGATACTTATAGTTCTAAACATAGTGAAGCAATCGTTTCTGAAAACCAATCTGCAATCAATAAGTTTAATAAATTAGTAGATGCTGCCTGTGTCTATTCCAACGCATCAACAGCCTTTACAGATGGTGCACAATTTGGTTTAGGTGCAGAAATAGGCATCAGCACTCAAAAGATGCACGCCAGAGGTCCTATGGGACTTGCTGAGCTTTGCACCTATAAATGGCTCATCGAAGGAGATGGGCAAGTAAGAGATGAAGAGAAAAAAGAAGAACCAAACGCACAAAATAACTGTTGAAGATTATATCAAAGCAGTAAAGAAAGCTGATAGAGAGATTCAACTTTCGCAACAAGCAGGATGGCAGGGAACAACCAACGTACATAAGAGTAAGAAAACATACGATAGAAAACAGAATAAAAATTTCCTAAAAGACCAAGAATGAAACGAAGTTTATCGCTAGACTTTTTGAAGATATTTCTAAGTTTTTTTATCATCATTATACATCTATATCCTCTTTTTGAGGTGGGAGATCTCAAAAGCCACATCTCCGTTGGAGGTTTTTGTAGAGCAGCGGTTCCATGTTTTTTTATCATCAATGGTTTTTTTATATACCCCAAACTAGACAGTTTTACTGCGCTGCGAAAATACATGGTTCAGCTAGTTTTAGTCTATTTAGTATGGTCTACTTTTTATGCCTATTTCTACTATGAGCATGTGCCCCTTACCACTCTCATCGGTAGATACTTATTTGGATACTATCAACTTTGGTATTTACCCTCGCTCCTGTCGGCAATACTTTTGCTAGTAGCATTGAGAAAATGGGTAAAAAATGATTTATATATCCTACTATTCATTTTGTTTATCTACGTAGTGGGACATACCTTAGACCCCTATAGAAGCATGTCTCACTATTTCAGAAATGGTTTCTTTATTGGTTTACCATTTGTGACACTAGGCTATTTTATTCGCAAATATGATGTGAAAGAATGGTTCAAAACATGGCATCTCGTTCTATTGATTATTCTAGGGCTTGTGTCACTAGGAATAGAGTCTGTGACTTATTTCTATGATGGAGCCAAGTTTTCAGATATGTATTTGTCTGCCCTCTTCTTATGCCCAGCCGCTATACTCTTGGCTGTAAAGAAACCATTATTAGTCAACAGGTCAATACTCACTGATTATCTGGGAGATATATCAACTGGCGTATATTATGTGCATCTATTCTTTATATTCAAACTATATGCTGTAAGTTATAACATATATACGTTTCCTGGTATCTTTACACTATCCGTATTAACCTCTATACCGCTTATATATATTAACAAACGAGTAAAAATTCTTTTATAATGCAACGTAGCATTTCACTAGATATACTAAAAATCTTGCTATCCATCATGGTAATAGCAGGACATCTATATCCATTATTTGAACCAAACTCCATTTTAGGATGGTATATAATCAATGGATACGCTAGAGTTTTAGTACCATGTTTCCTCATCATCAATGGTTTTTTTCTGGTCAATAAGATAGAAAATACTTCAGCCATCAAGAAATATCTCACACACCTCACCATTGTCTATTGCGTATGGAGCGCCTTTTACTCGTATTCGTATATCACCTGGGAAAGCAAGCTAAATATCGCTATTTTCTGGCTCACAGGCTATCATCATCTGTGGTATCTGCCAGCATTGCTAGTGGGAGTTGTTATGCTGTTTTTTTTCAAAAAATGGAAGATTAAGGATCAGTATCTATTGCTGATTGCACTCGTATTGTATATCATTGGGCATCAACTAAATTTGGCAAAACTGAGCGCTCCCATCTCTCGCAATGGCCTATTTTATGGATATACATTTATAGTAATTGGCTATTTGATAAAAAAATACAAAGCACATACCTATTTAAAGACTTGGCACTTAATTCTT
>JASLEN010000395.1 GCA_030151105.1 Dysgonomonas sp. | reverse complement strand
TAGAATTTGTACCTTGAAAGTGTCGAATCTATGGAAGATATTGAGAGTGAGTGCTGATATGAAAATACATTTTTCTCGAGTAGAGATATCATAACTATTGATGAATTCGAGATATTCTTCATAGTTCGACTTTTTAGCTCTCGAAGAAGTATAAATGGTGTTAAATAAATCAACTCCAACTCGCTCACGCTTAATGGCTATTTCTGTCGTTTTAGAATTCTTTTCCTCTCCGCTTTCAAGTAGGTCAATAAGGGATAGAGAAGAAGTTAGTTCCTTTAATTTTGTATGGAAATCCACCAAATTTTTATTTTTGAGAGCATCCAATCTTAGGCGTTCATAAAAATAATTTGGAGACTCTAACAGTAGTAACTCATCTGATACATCATCTGCTAGTTCATAGACTGAACGAATGAGATTGTTGTACACTTTGTTCCTTTCCGGATCTTTTACTCCTTGAAAGATGTAGTGTAGCATATATTTATAGTTGCTTTCTAGTTGATTGAGTGTTTCTGTAGTTTTCCAATCCTGCGTATTTACCACAAGTTTGGTCAGTATTTCGAAAGCTTCTTTGAGTTCTTTTTTAGATAAACAAATGAGAATTCTTTGCTTCAATGCTAATATTTCTCGACTATTCATAAGTATGTTAGTTTCATTTTCTGTGACTTGAAAGTACAAAATTAGTTTGTGATAACCAATATGGATGGAGCATCAGCAGCTATATTGTCCTCTCTGTGCATCAATTTAGTCCAACTATTAAGACTTATTAATATTAAGTCCTGTCTTTTTAGGATATCGCTATCTATGGCGATGTTATTATTCCACAATTGGTAGTGATATTGATTGACAGCTCTCGCTGCTCGTATTGCTTGAGTAAATTCGATAGATTGATTGGATAGATTTATTGAATCCCAAAGAGTTATCTTGACGTGAGAGTTTTCTGCTAAACGTTTTACAAATTCTCCCACAAAGACATCGTCTTCATCGAGGATTGGTACAAAAACATTACGTATATCTAGCATCATATTTCTATCGATGAGCACAGCAACAGACATATCACTCTTCGAAATGACAGATCGAGTGCCTTCGTCAAAAGGTGCTGTGATAGCCTGCATAAGAGTCTTCTTATTTCCTAATTTGCTCAATAAACGATTGGGAATATGTACCACACTATTGGTGAATTTGAGTAACCTACCAAGCAGATTATCTGATAGAATGGACTTGCGATGTCCAATTAGCATTAGGTCAAACTCTCCTTTGTTAGCATATTTTACACTAGCAACATGTGTATCGCTCGCTATTTTGAAAATAGGCGTTATCGGTTGTCCCAACCCTCTAGCCTCATCCACAATAGGTTTAAAAATATCTTGTTCCTCTTTGTCCAATCCATATTGATAGAGAGGGCTACCCTCCGACACATGGAGCATTGTCAAATCAGATCTATCTTGTTTCCTTTTCACAAAAGCGTTGGCTAGATAGAGGAGCTTGCGTCCCATATCTGAATCTTCGAAGGTGACCAAAATGTTGAATCTATTTTTGGGAGCACTTGTGTTTTCTGTCGTTTTCTTGAATACCTTGTCTATCAATCCCAAAAGAGGTGAGGTCATAAAGGTAGTAACCAATGCCATTACCACCATCATTGCAAATACTTCTGGAGTAAGGACTCCTAAATCGTGACCAATATTGAGGACTACAAGTTCCATCAATCCTCGGGTATTCATCAGTACTCCAATAATGGTACTATCTTTCCAATTAATGCCTACAAAACGAGCGGCTAAGGCACTTCCAAAGAACTTACCCACAACAGCTACACCAATGATGGCAAGACAAATGATCCACAAGTGAACATCATTAAGCAAGCCTATTTCAGTTCTTAACCCTGTGTAAACAAAAAATAAGGGAAGGAAGATTACTAAAGCGATGTCTTCTATCTTTTGAGTAAGCACTTCTCTAAAATTCATGTTGGTCGGCATTACGACTCCTGCAATGAAGGCACCAAATAGAGCGTGAATTCCTATAACTTCTGTGGCATAGGCTGATATAAAGAGAATGAGAAAATAGATAATCAACATCGATTTGCTCATTATCTTTTTGGATGACCAATTTTCTGCCATTCTGCGAAGAAAAGGGCGTAATACTTTAAACATGAATATTACATATGCAACAGCTACGACTATGACATAGAGAGAACTCGTGAATGATCCTGCTTTTACAATTGCTATTACCGCAGCTAAGATACACCAAGCAGTAATATCGTCGATGGCTGCACAAGTAATAACAATAGGCCCTAGAGGCGTCTTATTAATCCCTCGTTCGTGGACGATACGTGCCAATACAGGAAAAGCTGTGATACTCATCGCTATACCCATGAAAAGGGCAAATGACATAAATGGTATATTACTATGTGTAAATTCACCATACATAAAATAGGCAAGTATAAATCCTAAACCAAACGGAAGGATAATACTAGCGTGACTAATGATGACTGCTTCATTCGCTTTTTTGCGTATTGTCCTAATATTGAGCTCTAGTCCTACAATAAA
>JASLEN010000362.1 GCA_030151105.1 Dysgonomonas sp. | reverse complement strand
GCCAATAATACTCCCCTTTATTTTTATTTGATAATAGAATAGTGAGAATACAAAAAACTGAGAAATAAGCGTTCCCACAGCAGCTCCATGAAAGCCCATATCCATCCCAAACATCAAAATAGGATCTAAAACCATATTTAGCGCCAAGCCAGCTGCATTATTTTTGAAAGGCACACTGCTTCGCCCTGCACCATTATAGATTCCAGTAAATGTATAAGACAAAAATTGAAAAGGGAGAACAAATACAATAATTCGCAAAAATGTGGCTGCCTCTGCCGTAGTATCAGCATCTAGCTTAAAGAATGACAAGAGAATATCGGCAGTAAAGAACAGGAAAGTAGCCCAAACTAAACCAATCACTATTGCAATGGTAGTAGCATGGGATGCAAACGAACGAGCACGAGCCAATCGCTTTGCTCCAATTGCCTGCCCCACAGACACCTCTCCTCCAATCATGGACAAGTACGCCACTGAAGAAGTCAACCACAGTAGCATCCCTATTCCACCAATAGCCGCCTCAAATCGTGCTGCATCAGCACCCAATCGTCCCACCCAAGCCATAGCCATAAGGGTATAAGACATTTGCAAAAAACTAGTTCCCATCAAAGGGAAAGCCAAACGAAGTAACCCAGAGAGGACATTGCCTTCTGTGAGATTATTTATTTTAGAACTCATCTGAATATAATAGCCAACGAGAATTTATAAAAAACTAAAGGTCTTTGAGTAGCACCTTTCCTGTGTCTGATGTGGAGTAGTCTATCATCTCTAACATTGCACCCCATTCATCTTTAAATCGTCCATCAATATCTATAATGAAATCTTCTGAACCATATTTGTTTATCTTGGTAAACAAATAGCTTACCGTTATTTTATTTATGTCGATAGCTGGCACATAGCCAGATACCCAGTCATCATCTGTCGCTACTTCCACTATAATTCCCACATTTTCGAGGAAGAACAAGATATCTTGCGTCAATTTTGTAGGGATTTTATAATTCTCAGAAAGCTCATCCGATGTAAAAGGCGACTCTCCTTTTTCGAATCGCTTAACAATCAATGAAGCTATCATTATGATTACAAAGTCCTTATATCTTCTACTTATATTTTCAGTTTCGTGTTCAAAATTAAACTTATTTACATTCTGAAAAGCAAAGGATAATTCGACTCCTAGCAAAATCATAAACCAAGTCAAATGCAGCCACAACAATAACAACGGCAAAGCAGCAAATGTACCATAGATAGCGTTATACTTAGAAATCCAAAGCTGCCCACTAATGTAGAGCAACTGAAATACCTGAAAACAGACTCCCGTAAAAATACCACCTAGTACAGCAGAAGTAAACTTGACCTTTGTATTTGGAATATATAGGAGCAAGAAAGTAAATAGTAAAATCGTGATAACGAATGGAATAATCTTCATCAAAGGACTCACTACAATTCCAATCAATTCATGATCCACAGAATTCAGGAATACTGTGCCTCCAGCGTTAAGTACCAAGAAAATGGGAGCTACGATTATTAGGGCTAAGTAATCCGTGAACATACGATAATATGTTCGACCCTTTTTTACTCCCCAACTAATATTAAAATTAGATTCAATATTAGTCATCAGATTTATAACTGTATAAAATAGCAAAACTAGACCTACCCCTAAGAAAACTCCTCCCTTGGCATACTCCAGTGATGTATCAATATATTCTTTAGCCTTAATCAAAGCTGTCTCCTGCCCTGGAAAAAATGATATTAATTCATTCATCACCGTCTGCTGAAAACCAAAACCACTGGCTATTGCAAAAAACACAGCTAAGAGTGGCACAATGGACAACAATGTACTATATGTGAGAGCACTAGCTCGAGTAGAAACCTGTGCACCATTCAGATTGCGAAATACGAGAATAAAAGCCTTTACAATATTGTAGAAATTGATACGCTTCTTAGACTCCTCTTCCTTATTTACGCGCCAAATGTCGTAAGTAAGAAAACGAAGAATCTTCGTAACATTTCTTTTTATGACTACAATATATTTTCTCAAAGCCTATTTTTTAGATAAAATAAAGACAGTAAGTCTATAAGCCGAGTCCTGTAATCTACTCAATGGATAGATTGTTTGTCATTTATCTACGCCACCTGTCACCAAATGGCTCTAGCGACCTACCCCCCAACATCGGGCGAGCAGCCCTACATACGTTGGTATACATGGTCTTACAACATGCAAGAGATACGGCTCTGAACATCACTGCCAGACCGGTGAGCTCTTACCTCACCTTTTCACCCTTACTCCACACAGGGCGAAGCGGTTATTTTCTGTTACCTTACTCTGCCTCACAACAGCTTCTCGTTAGGAAGTGCACTGCTCTTTGTTGCTCAGACTTTCCTCTTTGCGCCTAAACGCCCAGCGACAAACCGACCTACTGTCTTAATTTATGATACAAAGGTAGTATTTTATGATGACTTATTTTGTTAGAGTAACAACTAATATTTTCGGACCACAAATTCTCTGAAACACAAAAATCCCTCCAATCGTACGACTAGAGGGATTTCCTTATTTCAACATTAGATATTTACATATCCATTGTTCTTATTTAATTTGCAATCCGCTAGGTTTACCTGGAGCTTCAGCAAATTCGATTCTTTTTAGTTCGTTCCATGCACCACGAGTGAAATCAGGAATTTCAACTGGAGCTGATTCATTTTCAAGAGAGATCTCTGTCAAAGGAATTGGAGCACTCCACTCTGCAAGGTCATAAAC
>JASLEN010000332.1 GCA_030151105.1 Dysgonomonas sp. | reverse complement strand
TCCGAATTTCAACACCTCCTTAGCCTCGCGCACAACTCCCCCACTCCATATCATAGGTATGCGGAATCTTTTTGTTGAATACACTTCCACACCCAATGGATAGGACTGCATACAATGATCGGCAAGAAAAATAAGAAGCGTATTATCCCAC
The DNA here is from genome assembly GCA_030151105.1 of Dysgonomonas sp. Lineage (GTDB taxonomy): Bacteria > Bacteroidota > Bacteroidia > Bacteroidales > Dysgonomonadaceae > Dysgonomonas. The sequence goes on along the minus strand of JASLEN010000332.1, from coordinate 3,368 downwards.
AAATCTGTAGCTTTCAATTTTTCTACAAATTTTCCTATTTCTTGATCAGTGTATCGCATAGAGTTCAAGAAAGGATCTTCTAGCTCATGAATAGGCACATCAAAGGGCTCATGGCTGCTCAATGTAAGCACCGTACTCATAAAAGGCTCTTTATATTTTCCTCCAGAAATATCATCATACACACGCTCCAAAACATATTCATCAGGCACACCCCATTTAGTCAAACGTTTGTTGAGCGGAAAGTCAGTATCTTGAAAAATATTATCTGTTGCACAAGCACCCACAATATAGGAACGCATACTTGCAAAATCATTATCACCTCCATAATAGTAAGATGTAGTATATCCCTCCTTCACCAACCATTTGGGAATGGCAGGCAAGGACTGAGTCTTGCGAGGATATTTCATCAATGCTGCCGTTGGATGCGCTGGATATCCACTCAATACCGATACTAATCCCCTATCTGTTCTAAAACTATTAGCGTAAAAATTTGAGAAATTAACCCCTTCCTTCGCTAATTTTACGAGATTTGGGGCAACTTCGGGATTATACGCAGCCTCAGCAGAAAAACTTTCTAAAATGAATAAAATTATATTAGGTCGATTATTCTTCAACACCAGTGTTGTACTATCTGAAGAATGGCTCATCAAGTCTCCAAATAACTGTTCGGCCTTCTCTCTTTCAAAGAACTGATATTGTTTTTCAAAACGTTCTGATTTGCTCGCTGAATACAAGAGATTGAAATGAGGATTGACTGCCGCATGATTCAAAAACATATTTTCGCTAAAATAAGCTCTTCCCACATTCATAGTCGAAACTGTAAAGCCACCTCTAATTGGCAAGAACAAAGCTGCAGAAGCAATCAGAAGGGCAAAAACTGCTTTAGATTTCTTCTTTCCTCCTTTCAAATCATTGAAGTCATTGACTTGACAAAGCAAAAGCTTACTCCCAGCGAACCATAAAGCAACAATTACTAAAGCAAGACCAAGCAAAGCTCCTACTATTTGGAAGATGGAAGCACTCGCCAATGCTTCTAATGGATTGGCTAGGTACAAGAATATTGAAGAATCGAAATGATAGCCCCAATAAGGATAGATAGCCAAATCGGCAACAAAGACAAGAGCAAGCACAACGCTTACAATGATAAAGTATCCCTTCAAAACATACTTGATTATAGAAGGCTTAACAAATACAGTTGCTAGTGTCAACAAGGCTGGTAAAGCTGTCACGTATCCACTAGTGGATGCATCCATAGACAAACCATTATACAGAACTGCAAAAAAATTGCTCACCGAAACACCTCCTCCAATAGAGGAATGAAGAATAGTGAAAATGGACTTGAAAACAAGAAATACAACTATATAGAATAGAAACGTGGATAATATGAATAATAATCGCTTTTTCATCGAGACACCTTATTTTTGATCTTATTAAACTAGCTTATAAATACAAATATACAAGAAAAGAAAAATCTTTTATGGAATTAGAAACAAAAGCTCATCTATAGGACAAGAGATAGAAATTAAAAAACTTAAAACTAAAATGCCATGATGACCAAAGGAAGAAAACCCAGAGCTGCCAAAAAGAAAATCAATACAAGAGTAGATTTTACACCAATGGTAGATATGATGATGCTATTGCTTACATTCTTCATGTTTTGCACCACATTGAGCCGTCCGCAGATAATGGACATTGCCATGCCTACAAAGGATAATATAGAAAAGGAACCAAACACACCTAGAAGTCGGGCAATTACTTTCCTATTAGCCGAAAATAACAAAATCTATTATTATGAGGGAGATCCAAATTATGAGGACTATGCCTCATTGAAGGAAACAAGTTATATAGACGTCAGAAATGTGATAGCCGAAAAGAATAGAGCAATAGTGAAGCAAGTAAACGAATTGAACAAACAGAAAAAAGCTAAACAAATCTCTGATTCTAAATATGCAGATGCTGTAAAAGAAGCTAAAAGAGATAAGAAAGGAGCTATAGCAATCATCAAAGCAACAGACGGAGCTGTTTATCAAAACTTAATTGATATTCTCGATGAAATGGCAATATGTAGCGTAGGACAATACAGTGTTCTTGACCTGACAGATGGAGATGATTTTATGCTCAAAAACTATGAATCAAAAGGTATTTATGCACAAGTACACGAAATGTAACTAAAAATAGAAAAGGTTAGAATAATTTATTCTAACCTTTTTAAAATATATCATAAAAGACTTACTCGGCTAAAGGAACTGCTGTTTGCTTACCATTATCTAAATAGAAATTCTTAAACTCAGCTTTTTCCTTTTCTGACTTCAAACTATCTATAGTCAACATATATTCCGACAATTCAACTGACTTAGCAATAGCATTCTTTATATTTTGAGGAAGTGTATAGGATGCCATATGCGATCCTAACAACTGCACAGTCATCGGTGATTTTGCCTTTTCGGCAATAAACTTAGCCACTCCATTTTCATTCGCACCTATCAGACGTATTACTTCATAAGTTTTCCCTAAATCAGTGAATCTATGAATATAACCATCTCCTTCTACCACAAGAGACTCGGCAGATTCGCCACCTACTTTTATCATAAGTTTATTATGCTTTTGTCCACCGATGAAAATACTTTCTAAATAAACACGACCATCTTCTTCCACTCCTGAATGCAATGTTGTATAAGATAACACTCCACTACCAGCTGTGGCTTTGGGGATATACGAACCAGTTTCTTGATATTTCTCATCTTTTTGGAAGACAAAATCAGACTTCAACTTCTCTACGATAGGCATTAATTCGGATAGCTGAGCCTCCACATCTGCAATCAAAGCATTATTTTCTGCTCGTCGTATAGAATCCAACAATGGAACAGCCGCTTTTCGCTGCTCAAAAGATTTAGGATAAAGAGTATTGATACTATCTAATTCAGCCTTAGCCAATTCAAACTCACTTTGAGCGAGCAATGTTCTAGCATTAGAAAGATGACGCTCCGCAACTTGGTGATTATCAGAACAAGAGCTTGCAAGTAAGATAACAAGAGCAGTTATACAGATGGAAAAACATTTCATATTTGAGAGTATTATTTTACGTTTTGTGACAGCCAAATTACAAAATAAAATTTAGATAGACTATCTTTGCAATTCAGAACACAAAACCCCTCGAGGACGGGAACCGTCTCCGGAAGGTGATAGGTCGCGATGCCGTTCTTGTACATCACAGCATCCCGCGCGGCTTTCGGCAGATGCTTGACCAACCAGCGTGGGTCGTCGAAAGTCCAGTGCGGATAGTCGGAGGAGAAGAGCAGGATCTTTTCGCACTCCATCCACTCCAGTGCGCGGGTCAGCTGGGTTTTGTCCTCGGGGTAGTCCAGCGG
>JASLEN010000325.1 GCA_030151105.1 Dysgonomonas sp. | reverse complement strand
ACAAGGGTCTATCAAAGCTGGCAACTTATCCAAGAACGACAAGGTGAGTTTGTCTGTGATAAAACTTCCAGTATTTGCCACTATTGATGGCAAGGTTGTAGAGCCTTCGTCCGACGAAATAGCTAAGTATAACGAGCAATTATTGGCTGTACATCCAGAATTTATAGAAAAAATAGAGCAAGGATTACTTCCTCCTTTTGTCTATTTCAAACTAGATATTGATGAGGTTTCCTACTCAGACTACTCAAGTGGTTCGCAAGCCCCAGAAGTAATCCAGTTTAAATAAGAAATACAAAAACCTCGAAAGTATAACTTTCGAGGTTTTTATTTTATCTTTAATTATCAGTCGTTAAGGTAGGCGATGTTTTTGTATTCACATAGTTCTATCACTTTGCTCTTCACATTTCCGACGTCATTATAGAGAAGTTGCGACAAATCTAACTTGCGTTGTTTTCGTCCACCATCTACAAAAAAGATGATATAACTAACTCCAATTGTAACCTTGCTCACTTGCACCCATTCTTCTGCAAATTTACTTCCCGATACTTTGGATACAATCTGGCTGTTGTCGATATTGAGCAATTGTCTATCTGATATCCACAAGGTATTTGCTACTAACAGAACAATTGCCATCACAGTGGCCACAGCTGCCGTCCAAAATAACAGTCCATAATTTTCGGCTACGGCTTCGGTGAATAGGAAGTATCCTGCAAAAGCTGTAAAATATACTCCCATTATTGCTCTAGCTGTTCTTCTTACTTTGGGAGTCTTTTCTTCTATGATTAGTGCATTCATATTCTATTATTTATAGTTTTGTTGATATATCTTTTATCACAAGGCTAGCCAGAGTGAGTCCAAATGCGGCAGTTACGAAAACCACCGTTCCATTGGGCTGCCCTTTCTTCCCTAGTGTCTGATCTGCCAATCCACTCGAATCTACGGATGTGCCAGCTATTTCACTTGCTATGTTTGTTTGCTTGTTTGCTACCAGTTCATCACTATATACGCACATGAACTTTTTGCTAGGCTTGTCTGCCTTTCTCATCTTGCGACGCAGTGCTGCACCTAGAGGACATCCTTGCACCTTCCAGAATTCAGCGACTCTAACTCTTGTCGGATCCATCTTTAGTGCCGCTCCCATCGACGAGAAGAAAGTAGCATCAGTCTTTGTGGCGGTTTGTATCAAATGTACTTTATTCTCGAGACTATCGATCGCATCAATGATATAATTATAATCGTCAAGATTGAATTCTTGAAAATTTTCGGAGCTATATATTTTTTGAATAGCTGTGACCTCTGCATCAGGATTAATTTCGAGTAGGCGTTGCTTAAGAATCTCTACCTTCTTTTGCCCCACAGTTTGGGTTGTAGCCATCAGTTGACGATTGACATTGGTGACGCAAACATCGTCAAAATCAACAATTGTAATATGTTCTATTCCCGTGCGGACTAAGGCTTCGGCACACCAGCTACCTACACCGCCTATGCCGAATACTATAACCTTTTGAGTGTGTATCTTTTCTAGAGTGTCAGTTCCCAAGAGGAGTTCTGCTCGTTTGAATATGTCTTTATTTTCTACCATTTTTAGCTAAAAGTAAATTAATAGGTCTATAACCTAAACAAGTTGTCAAAAATACAATAAAAGAGCATAATGATATGTATATTTGTCGGCGATTATTAAGCGAAAGCAAATAATTATGGTCTCATTTCAAGTTCTAAAGATGGATGAATTTTATACTTGGATGGACTACAAGTCGGTTTTAGACTTTAGAAAAAATAGAGTAATTAATATCTCATCCCAAGGTGTAAAAAGAGGATGGATAAAATGAAAGAGATATGAAGATTCTTCTTTTAGGTAGTGGAGGGCGTGAAAATGCCTTGGCTTGGAAAATAGTTCAAAGCTCAAAAGTATCCAAACTTTATGTTGCTCCAGGCAATGGAGGCACATCACAATTGGCCGAAAATGTAAATTTATCCATCACAGATTTTCCACAAATAAAGAAATTTGTATTAGACAGTGCTGTGGATATGGTAGTGGTAGGTCCCGAAGAACCATTGGTGAGAGGTATTTATGATTTCTTTCAAGAGGATGCTGAGCTAAAATCTATTCCAGTTATTGGTCCATCTCAAAAAGGAGCAGAGCTAGAAGGGAGTAAAGATTTTGCCAAACAATTTATGGTGAAGCATGGCATTCCTACTGCTCGATACAAAAGTTTTACTCTTGCCGAGTTAGAGAATGCGTACAAATTCCTCGAAGAGTTGGACGCACCTTACGTTCTGAAAGCTGATGGACTGGCTGCGGGCAAGGGTGTTCTTATTCTTTCGGATATTAACGAGGCTAAGGCAGAACTGAAGGAAATGCTTTCGGGTATGTTTGGCGATGCTAGTAAAACCGTGGTCATCGAAGAATTTCTATCAGGAATCGAATGCTCTGTCTTTGTAATGACCGATGGAAGCGATTATAAAATATTGCCAGTTGCTAAAGACTACAAACGAATAGGAGAGGGTGACACTGGACTGAATACTGGTGGAATGGGAGCTGTTTCTCCCGTAGCCTTTGCCAACGATGTGTTCATGAAAAAGGTGGAAGAAAGGGTTGTTGTTCCTACCATAGAGGGACTGAAAAAAGAAAATATAGCGTTCAAAGGTTTCATCTTCTTAGGCTTGATAGAGGTAAAAGGAGAACCAATGGTTATAGAATATAACGTTAGAATGGGTGATCCTGAGACAGAGGTGGTGATGCTGCGAATCAAATCTGATTTTGTTGATCTACTTCAGGGTGTAGCCAATGGTAATCTTGCGGAAAAAGAATTGGTGATAGACGAGCGTTTTGCAACTACAGTAATGCTTGTTTCAGGCGGTTATCCTGGCGATTATGAAAAAGGGAAAGCGATTTTAGGGTTAGATGCTGTTTCTGATAGTATCGTATTTCATGCAGGCACAAAGATGAATGGAGAATCTCTCGAAACCAACGGAGGACGTGTGATTGCAGTAAGCTCCTATGGAGCGACTAAGGTAGAAGCTTTGGCTACATCGTATAAGAATGCAGAAAAAATAAAATACGAAGGGAAATATTATAGAAAAGATATTGGCTTCGACTTGTAATTAATATAGATAGAGGATTTAAAAAAGAGAAGTACAAATGATTAAATTTTATGACAGACATA
>JASLEN010000302.1 GCA_030151105.1 Dysgonomonas sp. | reverse complement strand
TTTGACCTACGTGCTAAAACTGATAGTGGATATATCGACAAAGACTATGTGGCTTATGGTGAGTTACTAAGTGAAAATGGTAAAACAGATGAGGCTTTGGTAGCTTATAAAAAAGCTATAGAATTGAATCCTGATAATGTTAACCTATTCAGAGAGTTGGCATCGTCTATGGGAGCTAATAAAATGAATGAAGAGGCTGCTGAATTTATGACTCACTACATTGAGGCTATGGGTGATGAAGTAGAGGCTTCTGATTTCTACACTTTGGGAAGATACTATCAATCAGCTGGACAAGCGTTGGCAAAAGATTCACTTCCTGAGATGATTGAGAAGAGAACTGAGCTTTATAAAAAAGCAGATGCAGCTTATGAAATTGTAACTGAAAGATTGCCTGAGAACTATCTAGGATACTATATGAGAGGTGGAGTTAATGCTCTATTGGATCCAGAGTTGAAAGAAGGATTGTCTAAGCCATATTACGAAAAAATGCTTGAAGTAATCATTGCAAATGATGAAGTTGAGCAACGTAAAAATATTGTATTGACTGGATACCAATATTTAGCAGTATATCATTTTTACAAATTTGATGATACTAAAAGTGCAGAATCTAAGGCAAAAGCTGTAGAATACTGTGAGAAGTATTGTGAATTGAATCCAAATAATGAGACTATAAATATGATTTTGGAAAATGTAAAATAAGCCAATCTCTATTAAATTATAAAAGAAGTGAGCTTGTGGAAACACAGGCTCTCTTTTTTTTGTAAAAAATAGTTTGAAACATAAATAAGCCTTATCTTTGCAAGTGATTTGTGGAAGGATTTGTATGCTTGCAACCACATTAAAAAAATGCTAAAACATTTAGGCTGTGGCTACACACTAAATTTTAAGTCCTTCCTTTTTTAAACAACAAACTAATTTTGATATATAATGAGTTATTTATTTACATCAGAGTCAGTATCAGAAGGACATCCTGATAAGATTGCAGACCAAATTTCTGACGCACTTTTGGATGAGTTTTTGGCGTATGATCCAAACTCAAAGGTGGCTTGTGAAACGCTTGTTACTACAGGGCAAGTTGTGTTGGCTGGAGAAGTGAAATCTAAAGCGTATATTGACATTCCTGAGACAGCACGTAGGGTGATCGAAAATATTGGTTACACTAAAAGTGAATACCAATTTGAAGCTAAATCTTGTGGTGTATTATCTGCTATTCATGAGCAATCAGAGGATATTAACAGAGGTGTTGATGGTAAAGTAGATCCTATGGATCAAGGTGCAGGTGACCAAGGTATGATGTTTGGTTATGCAACTAGCGAGACCGAAAACTATATGCCTTTGTCGCTAGATTTATCACATGCAATATTGCTTGAACTTGCAGCTATTAGAAAAAATGAATTGCATTTGATGCCTTATTTGCGTCCAGATGCAAAATCTCAAGTGACAATAGAGTATTCAGATGAGGGTACTCCATTGCGCATAGATACTATTGTGGTATCTACTCAGCATGATGAATTTGCAGATGATGATGCGACTATGCAAGCTAAAATTCGTAAGGACATTATTGAAATTTTGATCCCTCGAGTTAAGCATAAATATGATAATAGAACAGACGTTTTGAAATTGTTTACAGGTGATATTAAGTATCACGTAAATCCTACAGGGCGTTTTGTGATTGGAGGTCCACACGGTGATACAGGGCTTACTGGACGTAAGATTATTGTAGATACCTATGGCGGTAAAGGTGCGCATGGTGGAGGAGCATTCTCTGGAAAAGATCCATCAAAAGTGGATAGATCGGCAGCTTATGCATCTCGTCATATTGCTAAAAACTTGGTAGCGGCAGGAGTCTCTCCTGAGATTCTAGTGCAAGTGTCATATGCTATTGGAGTAGCTAAACCTATGAATATCTATGTAGATACTTATGGTAAAAGTAAGGTGAATAAGACTGATGGCGAGATTGCAGAAATAGTAGGACAGCTATTTGATATGCGTCCAAAAGCTATTGAGGATCGTCTGAAATTGAGAAACCCAATATATACTGAAACTGCGGCCTATGGACACATGGGGCGTGAACCACAAGTGGTGAGCAAGTTCTTTAGCTCTCGTTATAATACAGAGGGAATTACTTGTGAGGTAGAATTATTTACTTGGGAAAAATTAGATTATGTAGATAAAATCAAGAAAGAGTTTGGGTTGTAATATCCAACTCAACTGATTTTTGGTTAATAAATAAAAGAAAATCTCTTTATGAGATTGAAAGTAGAACAAGTACTAGCAATGTTCAGACCTGTAAAAGAAAATTTTGCACATAACGATAGTGGGGCTGAACTAACTATAACAACAGATACGATAGTGCCCTCCACTCCTCAAAAAGTGGAGGCTGTCGTAGATGTAGGTAGTTCTACGCTTATTTCTGATAGTGTAACTGTGCAAGAGAAGCAAAATGTTGCATCGTCTCAAGGTCTAAAAGATTCTACTGATGTAAAGGTAACGTCAGATTCTCCAATTAAAATTGATAGTCTCAAGGTAGAAACCCCTAAAGTCAAAAAGGATACTCTATTACCTCAAGCATCTCAGGTTGATACAGCGAAGGTATCTAGTGTGATAACTCGCGCTAAGGTCGATACTGTGAAAAATGTGCAAGAGTCAAGATTGGTAACTCCAATACTGTCAGCAAGTGAGGTCGTTCTCCCAGCTGATACAGCGAGTTTCCCTATTGTAATGGAAAGCTTTAGTGTTGATAGTCTTGCAATGACAAGCGCAATAGCGCCTACTAAAACTTTTTCTTTAGAAGGACATAAAAAAGGAATAGATCATCCTATAAAACTAGACCGCTCGGATGGAATTTTTGCTCTTTTGGCAATTTGTTTCTTATTGCTGGCACATGTCTATAACGGAGGGATGGCATTCTTTAAGGAGAATATTATGTTAGTGTTTTCTGCGTCCAAAAGTGAGAAGCTAGAGACTCAAGTAACGTCTAAGGAAACAGTATATTCTTTTTTCTTGGTCTTCTTGGCAGTTTTGCTGATTTCTATATCATTATATGAAGGTTTAGATCGTTTTTTTCCTCTAGCAGATGGAGATAAACGACCCTTTGTTACTATTGGTTTTTTTGTAGTTCTGATAATGCTCTTTGTAGTTGCTAAAATGCTTTTAAACAGAACTATTGGCTTCATATTTGACTTTGGAAAGCAGATTGAAACTTGGAATCGATCCTATTTAGTGCTCTTTAGCATACTAGGTTTACTGTGTTTTTTCCCTACGCTAATGTTGGTTTATTCAAATCTTTGGCATA
>JASLEN010000268.1 GCA_030151105.1 Dysgonomonas sp. | reverse complement strand
GGAAATCCACGGGTCAAGGGTTATTTGCACCTTACCATGGCTTATCGCAGCTTATCACGTCCTTCATCGCCTCTGAGAGCCAAGGCATCCCCCATGTGCCCTTATCTACTTTCTTATTTTATTTTATAGTTCAATTATTTTGTACTGCATTAGCACAAACACTGAACTGGGTATAGCATATATATTTTTAATATCTATAAACTATCGTTTTGCTCTTTACTTACATCATGTCAAAGATCGCTCTTTTAGTTTGGCTCACGCTCCAGTTGTCTTTACAACCTTAGCTTAATTGTTAGCCACCAAAAATAGTGGAGAATAACGGATTCGAACCGTTGTTTAGAAGCAACCATTAATTTGTATAGAAATCAATCTTGCTATTCCCTTTGCTTAAAATTTCATTGTTTCAGCAGCACCTCTCTCGGTAATGCGGATGCAAAGGTAGTGTTTTTTCGACACGCTCCAAATATTTCTCAAGTAATTTTGCACTAATTTTCGACGCCCCTATTCTCAAAAGAGGATATAGTTCTTACTATCAACGGAATTGACCTGAAAAATATTTTCTATTATTTCTGAATTTATTTCTGAATTCCTACAAAGTGCAGTTCATTGAGCTTTGCATCTAATCGAGAATAGAAACGAAAGGCCTAGATTACTTCTATTAATCTAGGCCCTTCGTCCTTTTGCTCCCTCTTGAATTTACATTCCGATTTGCTTTCTAATAAAATCTTGAGCTTCTTCTTCTGTTCCGAAATAGAAAACACCATCTACAAATGCAGGGAGTTCTCCTATTTTAGCGGGAACGTCTGGTTTCATTTTAACCACCTCAAATGAGAAGTTCTCATAATTGGTAGTATATCTATCTCCACTCTCTACAGTTTCGCTGGTATAACATAAGCGTATTGATAATTTCTTTGGATCAACCCTATACATCACATCAGCGCCTCTTCCATCTTCTCTTGTTGTTTTCATAACAATTCTTGTTTTTATAGGTTAATCACTCATGGTTAATACTTAAATATAGAAAATATAAGTTTCATATACAAGCATTTAACATTAAAAACGGTAAATCACTACAACTTTTAACCATTTTAACAAAATATCAGAACAACATGCACATAGAGAGCATATTGCTAAAATATTTTAATAAGATTAGACAATACACCAATATTACATCCTTTTACAAAACTATAGTCATAAAGCAATAACAAACTCACCATTTGCCAGTCACAACCTCATATTATAATCATAGTACCTGTCTATTTGAATTTTACTTCACCAATTATCTTATTACTATATTCTATATGGTTATAAACGGAACATATTTTATCATTTTAAATTTCTTTGTCTTACATATTAATAGTAGTTTTGTAGGAATTAATCATTAATAAATTTCTCATATCGTTATGAACATTTCGCACATTGAGCATTTAGGTATTGCTGTGAAAAGCATTGAAGAGCACCTTCCATACTATGAAGGAGTGCTAGGTTTAAAATGTTATAAAACAGAAGTTGTAGAAGATCAAAAAGTGAAAACTGCATTCTTCATGGTTGGACAAACTAAAATAGAGCTTCTTGAGCCAACAAGCCCAGAAAGCACTATTGCAAAATTCATCGAAAAAAGAGGCGAAGGTATTCACCACCTAGCATGGGCTGTAGCTGATGGAGTAGCTGAAGCACTAAAAGAAGTGGAAGCAAAAGGTGTTCAACTGATTGACAAAGCACCACGTCCAGGGGCTGAAAATATGGATATAGCTTTCTTGCACCCAAAAACTACAGGTGGTGTACTTACTGAGTTCTGCGAACCAGGGAAAGACAAATAAATATATAAAGTGACTTTACACCTAATTTGATATGGAGTAAAGTCATTTTTCGTAAAGACAATAATTCGAAATATAAAATATAAGAACATGAGCCAACTTGAAAAAGTAAAAGAGCTAATAGAACTTCGTGCTAAAGCTCGCCTTGGTGGTGGAGAGAAGAGAATAGAAGCTCAACACGCAAAAGGTAAATACACTGCACGTGAACGTATCGCTATCCTACTTGACGAAGGAAGCTTTGAGGAGTTTGATATGTTTGTAGAGCACCGTTGTACAAACTTTGGGATGGAGAAAACAAAATTCCTAGGTGATGGTGTTGTTATTGGTAGCGGAACCATAGAGGGACGTTTGGTGTATGTATTTGCACAAGACTTTACTGTTATTGGTGGATCGCTTTCTGAAACTCTAGCTATGAAAATCTGTAAAGTGATGGACATGGGTATGAGAATGGGAGCTCCAGTTATCGGGTTGAATGACTCGGGGGGTGCACGTATTCAAGAAGGTGTGAACGCACTTGCTGGATATGCTGAAATTTTCCAACGCAATATTCTTGCGTCTGGTGTGATTCCACAAATTTCTGGAATCTTTGGACCATGTGCTGGTGGAGCAGTTTACTCTCCTGCATTGACAGACTTTACTATCATGACAGAAGGACTTTCCTACATGTTCCTTACTGGGCCAAAAGTGGTGAAAACTGTAACTGGTGAAGATGTGACTCAAGAAGACCTTGGAGGAGCAAGCGTACACACTACAAAATCTGGTGTTGCACACTTCTCTGTTCCTAATGAGGACGAAGGACTTGGACTTATCCGCAAATTATTCGGCTTCCTACCTTCTAACAATAGAGAAGAGGCTCCACGTGTAGAGTGCACAGACCCTATTGCACGTATGGAAGACAAGCTGAACGAAATTATCCCTGACAATCCAAACAAAGCATACAACATGTTTGACGTTATTGGAATGGTTGTAGATAACGGAGAATTCTTGGAAGTTCACTCGGCTTATGCTAAAAATATAATTGTAGGTTTTGCTCGTTTCAACGGACAATCTGTTGGAGTGGTAGCAAACCAACCAATGTACATGGCTGGTGTATTGGATATCAATGCATCTCGTAAAGCTGCACGTTTTGTACGTTTCTGTGATGCTTTCAATATTCCTCTAGTTACACTTGTTGACGTTCCTGGATTCCTTCCTGGTACTGGACAAGAGTATGGTGGAGTTATTGTTCATGGAGCAAAACTTCTTTACGCATACGGAGAAGCTACAGTGCCTAAAGTAACTGTTACACTTCGTAAATCTTATGGTGGTTCACACATCGTGATGAGCTGTAAACAACTTCGTGGTGACTTGAACTACGCTTGGCCAACTGCAGAAATCGCTGTGATGGGTGCTGATGGAGCTGCTGAAGTTCTTTATGCAAAAGACATCAAAGAAGCTGGCGACAAAGCTGCTGAAGTGGCTGCTGAGAAAAAACAAGAATACAACGACTTGTTCTGCAACCCTTACAATGCTGCTCGTTATGGTTATATCGATGATGTTATTGAACCAAGAAATACACGTTTCCGTATTATTCGTGGTTTGGAGCAACTAAGAACTAAACAAGTAGTTAATCCAGCTAAGAAGCATGACAACTTGCCTCTATAATTGAAAATAAATAAAATTATGAGCGATAAAAACATACCCACAGAAGTATTGGCTGCTATAGCAATGGCTATCTATGACTACCAACATCAACATGATGTGGAAAGCAATGTTCTTACCATTAAGCATGTGTCGAAAGACAACCTGCCTTGGGTAGATAGAAGTGCTGGTATGCTTCAAATGCCAATTAGAAAATAAAAACAGAAAAAGTATTATGAAACAATTCATATATAGAATAAACGGTCAAGACTATATTGTAGCCGTAAACAAAATGGACAATTCCGTTGCACAAGTAGCTGTTAACGGAAGCAACTATGAAGTAGAACTAGTGAACAACGATGAGGAAATCAACGTTGCATCACGTCCAGCTGCTCCTAAAGCTGCTGCATCTGCTGCTCCTAAAAAAGCGGCTACAGCAAGTGCTCCTGCTGCGGCAGGTGGCGCTGGTGCAATCAAATCTCCACTTCCAGGAATCGTAGTTTCCATCAGCGTAAACGTTGGCGACACTGTGACTAAAGGACAAACAGTAGCTGTACTAGAAGCTATGAAAATGGAGAATGCTCTTCCTGCACACATGGACGGGAAAGTGGCTGCTATCAATGTGAATGAAGGAGACTCTATCCTAGAAGGTGTAACAATCCTTACTTTGGAATAAGAAGAGATTCTTTTATAAATATGAAAAGAAGAGCGAAACTCGAGAGGGTTTCGCTCTTTTCAGTTCTACTTTAAATGTGGCAGAAATTGAAATCGTTGATAAACTCTGACTGACTTGCCATCATGCTTACCCACATTCCATTGAGGCATTCTCTTCAACACCTTATAATATGCACTATCAATCACAGGATGCATTCCTCTTTTTATCTTCAAGCCCTTTAAATAACCATCCGTATCAATATATCCATCTATAACAACCCTGCCTTGGACGCCTAAATAAAGGATGCTATCTGCAAAATATAGATGCTTCCCAATATATTTCATCATTTCAAAATCCCCACCAGGAAAGGAAGGCATCTGCTCTACAACGGAGTAAATTGAGTCTTGAACAAGCACTTTCTCTTCCTGCGCATAACTGACTAAAGGCATACTCAATAATAATATGAGCACAAAGATTCTACACATATCTCTTTATTTAAAAATGAATTATTCGAAAATCAAACATCACATCACTACACCCTCTATAATCGACACACCACCAAACAAAACAAACTTTATTGAAAAAAGATATAAGATCGTGCAACGTTTTTCAAAACCGTGCATCTTATAAGTAACACACAAACAAAATAGTATTTTAAACCGATACAATCATCAACGATTGTCGCAAACTTTACAAAAGGAAGTCTTGAGATTCAACAAGACGGAAAAAGCGAGACAGAATCCTGCCTCGCTTTTTTATTTTTCAATCTAATGTTATAAATTAGAGAGCAAAAGAGATTCCTAGTGTACAATATACAGGAACACGCTTTCCTTTTTCCGCTCCTGCAGACCATCGTGGCATCATTTCCACAATACGCATAGCCTCCCTATCACAGCTCGACTCCAAGCTTTGAAGGATCTCTACTCTATCAATACGGCCATTTGGCAACACCACAAATCGAACAATTACTCTCCCTTCAATACCTGACAATCTCGCATTCTCTGGATATTCAAGATTATCTTTGATAAATTGAAGCATCTTTTCCTCCCCACCAGGGAATGAAGGCATCTTGTCAACCTCTGATTTAGGTTCGTTGATTTTATCTATCGTATTTCTTATCAGTTCCAAATCCATACTCGGACTATCTGTCTCGCCATCCATATACTCTACAACTGACATGGGAGTCACTCTTTCAAACACTCGTGCATTAGGCTGATCTCCATCTACATCTGGTGTAGAATTAGATGCAGCTTTTGCTTTCGATATATCCTGAGCTGTAGCCGGTCTAAAAGCTCTCACACGCCCATTGTTTATTGTTAGGTACTCATATTCGCAAGGCTGCTTTACTGCTCCATGATAATCTGAAAATCCATAAAGAAGTTTACCTGCTTCTTCGTCATAAGCTATTAGTTTCAACAAATTATCCCCCAATAAATCAATCCCCGAATAACGCGGCTGAAGAATAACTATATCATCAACCTTAGCACCCCAGAGCTTTCCCTCATCTTTGGAGAAGATAGTCACACGTTCGTTCAGCTTGTGCTCTCGAGTATAAATATTGTCTGCACTAATTAGTATTGGAAGTAATAACCCGATTGTTGTAAAAATAAATGATCTAATGCTCATCCTTGTTCTCAATTATTATTTTAA
>JASLEN010000263.1 GCA_030151105.1 Dysgonomonas sp. | reverse complement strand
AACAGATATAAAACGTGTTCTAGCGTTTTCTACAATATCTCAAATTGCATTCATGATTACTGCTCTTGGTGTGTCTAAATACGACGGACACGATGGAGTTGGATATATGGGATCAATGTTCCACTTATTTACACAGGCTTTGAAGAAAGCGTGTGTAAATAAATGGAACATTGATCCCATATATCCAACTCCATCGTGTCCGTCGTATTTAGACACTCCAAGAGCAGTAATCATAAATGCAATTTGAGATATTGTAGAAAATGCTAGAACACGTTTTATATCTGTTTGTGTACAAGCTATAATTGCTGAAACAATTGCAGTAATAGCTCCTACCCAACTTATAACTTGTAAAATTTCTGGTGCCCCAAAATAGTAAACTGGGAATAGTCTAGCTACTAGGAATACACCTGCCACAACCATCGTTGCAGCATGGATTAGTGCTGATGCTGGCGTTGGACCTTCCATCGCATCTGGCAACCAAATGTGGAAAGGCATCATTGCCGATTTTCCAACACCTCCCATAAAGATAAGAAGTAGTGCCCATGCCATTACCGACATACCAAGGAAAGACATTCCTTGCATTGTTCCTACAAACGCAGCTCCTTGTCCGTTGATTACTGAGAAATCAAACGATTTAGAGAAGTATGATATTAATAAAATTCCGATTAGGAAGAAAAAGTCTGCAAAGCGAGTTACAATAAATGCTTTCTTAGAAGCTGCAACTGCTGATGGTTTCATGTAATAGAAACTAATCAACAAGAATGAAGAAACTCCTACCAATTCCCAGAACACATACATCTGGAAGATATTAGTTGCCACAACTAGTCCTAGCATCGAGAAACTAAACAATGATAGAAAAGCATAATAGCGTTGGAATCCTTTTTCACCTTTCATGTAGCCCAAGCTGTAGATGTGTACCATGAGTGAAACGGTGGTAATAACTACAAGCATCATTACAGAAATTGGGTCTAAGAACATTCCCATTTTAATCTGCAAAGAGTCTGTAAATTTCAGCCATGTTTCGTTGAATACATATATTCCTTTGTACACTCCCTCTACCTTGCCCGCTACAAAGAAGTATTTGTAGGCAGTGGTATATGCCAAAATAGCCATCACACTTAGCGAAAGCGTTCCTAATGTTCCTGCTACCACAGGCTTCAAGTATTTGCCACCCAAACCTAGGATGAGAAACATCACAAGCGGTAGTGCAAGTATTAGAATTGAATAATTGAAAGTTTCCATATCTTTTTTCTTGTCCTTTTCAGTCTTAGTGTTTCATTGTAGTTATGTTCTCATCAACATAGATGCTCTTCACATTGCGGAAGATATTGATGATAATTGCAATTGCAACAGCGGTTTCGGCAGCTGCAATACCTATAGCAAATAGTGTAAAGAAGAACCCTTCTAAATGCTCAGGATACAAGTAGCGATTGAAAATCACGAAATTGATATCCGCTGCATTAAGCATCAACTCTACAGAAATAAGAACCATCAACATATTTTTACGTGATAGGAATCCATATACTCCACAGAAGAACATGATTGTACTCACTGCCAAGTAAAACTCCATTGGAACTGGTCCTTCTAGAAATTCTATTAAAAAATCAAACATAACTTGATATATTTCTTTTTATTCTTTTTAAATATTATCTCTTACGAGCAATCATCAGTCCTCCAATGATACAAGCCAATAGCAACAAACTGATAGCCTCGAATGGAAGCATATATTGATATTTGTCTGTTCCCATCATAGTGAATCCCACATGTTTCATATCCAACTCTGGTTGAGATACATATTCATATGCTCTCCACACATTGTAGAAAATGATATGTGCACAAATAGCCAATCCAGAAAAAGCGACTACTCCTGCCAAAAACATTCGGATAGGCTTTTCACGTTTAACTCCTTCACCAGGTCTGTTTGTCAACAGAATAGCGAAAATGAATAACACCATCACACCTCCTGCATACACTGCTATCTGAACAGCCATCAAGAAATGATAGTCTAACAATAGATACAATCCTGCCGTACCAAGCAACACAAATAGCAAGAAAACTGCCGATCGTATTATCTTTGGAGTTGTAACAGCCATTGCCGAACAAAACACAATTAGTGCTCCAAGTACGTAAAATATAATTTGCTCTGCCATAATCTTTTTCTGTCAAAGGTTAACTTCAGGTTAAACTCAGGTTAACATGGAGTCAACAATTGTTAGTTTATTGTTATTCTTTATCTGTTTTATCTTCTTTCGTTTCTTCAGTAGGTTTTGCTGGTGCAACATCCTCTTTCTTTTCCTCTGCTACTTTTGCAGGAGCCTCTTTTTTCTCAGCGGCTGGTGCAGCAGGCTTAGGTGCAACTTTCTTTTCACGAAGTTTAGACCCTTCAGCATTCAATTGCATATTCAATTTTTCACGAGTGAAGATTGCATTCTCAAATTCGTTAGAGAATTGGATTGCTCCAGTAGGGCAAGTCAGCACACACAGATTACAGAATGTACACATTCCCAAGTCATACTTGTATCTGCTCAATACTTTCTTCTTCTTACCATCCTCTTGCTCTACCATTTCTGAAATCACCTTGATTGTCCCATTTGGGCAATTCATCTGACAGATTCCACAAGCTGTACAAGCATGCTCGTTATTCTCATCGTGAGGCATTGTTAGCTCACCTCTAACTCGTTCTGGTATAACAAGTGTTTTTCTGTTTTCAGGATACTGTTGAGTAATCTTTGGAGTAAATAGCTCTATAAGGGTTACTTTCATCCCTGTTGCTAGTGATTTAATCCCTCCAAATAGACCTGAAAAATATTGTCCTATTGTCATTTTTACTTCTCCTGATTAATTAAAAAATCTCTGATAGAGTTAATCCCAATAACACGACTCCTACCATTACTACTATATTTACCATATTGATAGGTAGTAGGTATTTCCACTCTAGATTTAATAGTTGGTCGATACGCAAACGAGGGAATGTCCATCTTACCCACAAGCTGATAAGCACCAAGAATCCTGCTTTTCCGAAGAACCACATCCACGATGGAATGAATGCCATCACCTCATTAAATCCATCCAAGTTTGCGATATGCAAGGGTTGCCATCCTCCAAGGAATACAGTAGCTCCAATGGCTGCTGTGATAAACATATTCAAGTATTCTGCCAAGTAGAAGAATCCAAATTGCAATCCTGAGTATTCAGTATGATATCCCGCTGTCAACTCAGACTCAGCCTCTGGCAAGTCGAATGGTCCACGATTGCTTTCAGCATGTCCTGAAATCAAGAAGATTACAAATGCGATAAGTGCAGGTATATGTCCGTTAAAAAGATTCCAACAAGTTGCTTGACTATCTATAATACCCGAGAAACTCATTGTTCCTGTTAGAACAACCATAGTCATTAATGAGAAACTCGATGAAAGCTCGTAGCTAATGAATTGTGCTCCGCTTCGCATCGCTCCAATCATAGAGTA
>JASLEN010000209.1 GCA_030151105.1 Dysgonomonas sp. | reverse complement strand
ATGAAGGCAACAATACGATAACTCTTAAAGTTTTGCCATTTAATTAAATACACCTTTTCTTCTGCTTCCTGATCGGCAAATGGCTCTGTGGGAGTTTCATCCGTCACGGGTTGAAATACAGGTTTAGGTTGATTTATTATCTGATCATTTTCTTCTATTGGGACAAAGTTTATTTCTTCTTTAGTTTCAAAAACGATTAGGTCTTCTTCCTTATCTTCTATTTCAGAATCGGGAATTGTCGTTTCTAAAATAGGCTCAATATCTTCTTTTTCTTCTTCTTCTTTTGTACTGAGTTCGGTTGTCTCTAGTTCCTGAGAAAAGGTCTGTTCACCTTGTAGTTCTATTGTTTGAAATTGGTTTTCGTCCAAATCTTCGTTTTCAGTCGGAAGCTCAGGGTCTATTGTTTCTATAACAATAGCTTCCTTTTCCTTTTCCTCTTCCATAAAGATTTCGATGGTTTCATCCAGAGCAATATCCTCTTCATTTGGAATTTGTGGAACTACCTCTTGAGTTTTTTCTATTTCTTCTTTTATTTCCTCCATCACTTCTTTTATGGCAGGTGATGGTGCAATGACTCCTTGTCTCAGAATTGCTTCTGCTTGCTCAATCTTGGGTTGTGCATCCTCCTCTAGCCATTCACGGCAATAGCGGCACTTAAGTGCTCCAATTTGTATCATTTCTCCACAAAATGGGCATTCTTTTCTATTCATAATTGTCGTTTATATGTAGTTGTTATTGTTAAGCTCCTCTTGCATTTGTATTGTTCTCTAGTGAGTAGTATTCTAGATAGTTATGATTTTATAGAGGTACAGTAATATAATTCGCATTTATTGTAATCCCAAAGTTAATGGAAATTTTTTTAGCAATTGGTCTAAAACTTTAACGATTATGGTTCCAAGTATAAGAACTGTGAAGAGCCGTTAAAATCTATTGTTGCAACAAATTGAAAACAAGATGTTGATATCTTGCAGCCTTTTACTAACTTTGCAGAAAGAATCTAAATAAAAAATTTACTAATTTGTGATATGGCAAAAGGATCAAAAGTACTCACTTCACGAAGTGATGATTACAACCAATGGTACCAAGATTTAGTGATTAAGGCAGATCTAGCTGAAAACTCGGCTGTTCGTGGATGCATGGTCATTAAGCCCTACGGGTATGCTATTTGGGAGAAAATGCAACGTCAACTTGACGATATGTTTAAAGAAACTGGACACGTGAATGCATATTTCCCGCTTTTTATCCCCAAATCATTTCTAAGTAAAGAGGCAGATCACGTAGAGGGATTTGCTAAAGAATGTGCTGTGGTAACTCACTATCGTTTGAAAAACGATCCTGATGGAAAAGGTGTTATCGTAGATCCAGAGGCAAAACTAGAAGAGGAATTGATTGTTCGTCCTACTTCT
The DNA here is from genome assembly GCA_030151105.1 of Dysgonomonas sp. Lineage (GTDB taxonomy): Bacteria > Bacteroidota > Bacteroidia > Bacteroidales > Dysgonomonadaceae > Dysgonomonas. Next base: position 10,505 of record JASLEN010000209.1, on the reverse strand, counting down.
GAAACTATCATTTGGAGCACTTACCGCAATTGGATTCAATCTTATAGAGATCTTCCTATTCTTTGTAATCAATGGGCAAATGTGGTTCGTTGGGAAATGCGTACTCGCCTTTTCTTGCGTACGGCAGAGTTCCTTTGGCAAGAAGGACACACCGCTCATGCTACTGAGAAGGAGGCTGTGGTGGAAGCAAAGCAAATGCTAGACGTATATGCAGAGTTTGCAGAAAAATATATGGCAATGCCTGTTGTGAAAGGAGTGAAATCTGCTTCTGAAAGATTTGCAGGGGCTGTGGATACATACACAATTGAGGCGTTGATGCAAGACGGAAAAGCTTTGCAATCTGGTACTTCACACTTTTTGGGACAGAATTTTGCAAAGGCATTTGATGTGAAATTTGCAGACAAAGATGGAAAAGAAGAGTATGTATGGGCTACATCGTGGGGAGTTTCTACTCGTTTGATGGGAGCACTTATCATGTCTCACTCAGATGACAATGGTCTTGTACTTCCTCCTGCATTGGCACCATATCAAGTGGTTATAGTGCCTATCTTCAGAAGTGAAGAGGATTTGGCGAAGATAGATGCCAAGGTTGCTGAAATAACAAAAGCATTGAAAGCTCTGAATATTAGTTTCAAATATGACAATGCTGATAATCGTAAACCAGGATGGAAATTTGCTGAATATGAACTAAAAGGAGTGCCTGTACGCTTGGCAATTGGTGCACGAGATCTTGAAGAGGGAACTATCGAGGTGGCTCGTCGTGATACTCTAACAAAAGAAACGAGATCGGTTGATGGTATTGAAGAATATATCAAAACACTATTAAGCGAAATACAAGATAATATTTATCAAAAGGCTTTAGATTTCAGAACTGAGACAACAGTAAGTGTTGACGCTTATGATGAGTTCAAAGTGCAAATCGAAAAAGGTGGATTTGTAATGGCTCATTGGGATGGAACAGCAGAAACAGAAGAAAAAGTGAAGCAAGATACCAAGGCAACTATTCGTTGTATTCCTCTTGAAGGAGATAAAACTTCAGGGAAATGTATGGTTACAGGAAAACCATCTGCACAAAGAGTAGTGTTCGCTAGAGCATATTGATCTGAAATAAATCAGAATATTAAATAAAAGAATAGGGGATAGCAATTAAGTTATCCCCTATTTTTATATAATGTGACGAGCCGCCTTACTTTTTTGCTTTCAGCATTCCTATTTCCATGTTTCTAACTTCTACTTCTGAAACTGGAATATCTTGTCTGAGCTTTTTACTCTTATTTTCTAGTCCTAAAATAGTGGATGAAAGAGCCGATTTTGCTCCTTGTGCCGCTTGGCTATATTTATCTCTTTCCTCTATAAGTCTTTCTTCAAGACGCTTTAGCTCATCTTTCATCTGTACAACCTTATAATAAGCATCTCTAGAAGTCTTGGACGAGAAATCTTGAAGTGTATAGTAAGTTAAATCATCATTGATTACAAACTCAAAGTCTTTGTGTATTTTCGCTTTCTTTACGGGTTTCTTTTTAGCCAAAGCAATGAGATCTGAGTAATCTGTACCTTCTATCCAAGTGTCTTTGATTGAGTTGATTGCTGCTCTACTTGCTAAATATCTGTTGTCTTCACTCTGAATGATTTTGACAACGGTATTAGGAATAAATGTGTAGATGCATACATATTCATCGGGCAAACCTCTGTCGGAAGCAAACCATCCCACACCTTTTTCTTCATCCACAACCATCATATAATCATTGCCTTTGGAGTTGAATGGCATATTCAATCTTTCAGGTTTTAGATAAGTATCGGTGTTGAGGTTGTATCTGCTAACAAATAGATCGTAGCCTCCTATCGACTCTTCGTCCATTGCAGCAAAATATACTGTAACACCATCGGGCATAATGAATGGGTAATTTATATTACCTTCTATACCGAAATTGTCTTTTGACATCTTGCGCTCATTGCCAAAGTGGTCAATCAGATATTCCATTGTAAATAAACTGTATTGTCCTGCTGTGTCAGGGACAGCGTAGTATATCTTAGTCTCTTTTTCGTTGAAATAAACAGACGATTGTACGTTTTTATTTGCGTCAAACACTTCGTGAAAATCAGCAATCTTACCTCCACTAAAGCTCAATGCATAGGCTGATAGAAAATGCTCTTTTTTGACAACAATACTATCTATAATCTGCACATCTTCTGTATGGGAAACCATGCGTCGGAGTTGGCGCATAAATTTTTTGCTCTCCTCTAGCCTAGCAAGTGCAATCTCTTCTTGCTCTTTTTGTGCCTTTGTTCTATTGCCTCTTCTATTTAGATAAGTGTCGTAGAGATTGAAGTGTTTTTCTGCATTTTCAAAATCAAACCATTCTGTGTATAATAATCCAAGATATAAATTTGATTCTTGCACTTTTCGCTTCGATCCTATTTGTAAGCACTTCTCCGCAATATCTAAATCTCCACCAGTCATATATAGCGACACTCCATACCAATGGTTGATGGATGCATCATTGGGTCTAGCTTTCAACTGTTGTTCAAAAATGGGTAGAGCTTCAGCATAATTACCTTTCAAGTACATATTGCGGGCATCTTGCAAAGTTTGTCCCACAGCCATACTAATGGCAAATATGGAGAGGGAAACAATAAGAAGTAGTTTCTTCATAAATCCTATATTTTTTGGATGGTTTTAGAATCAAAGATAGTGAATTAAAAATTAATGAATATTTCTGATGACATTATTTCATTACATTTGCGCCTTCAAACACTTTAAAATGATAAAGATGAATGCTTCAATTCTTACAATCCTCCTGCTCACAGTTTCTAATATCTTTATGACTTTTGCATGGTATGGACATCTCAAACTCAAAGAACTTTCTTGGTTTTCAACACTTCCATTGTTTGGTTTCATTGCTATTAGTTGGGGAATAGCCTTCTTTGAGTATTGCTTTCAAGTGCCAGCCAATCGTATTGGATTTGAGGGAAATGGAGGTCCATTCTCATTGATGCAACTCAAAATAATTCAAGAAGTAATCACTTTGGTCGTATTCATTGTTTTCAGCACCTTAGCTTTCAAAACCGAAACCTTTCGATGGAATCATGCTTTGGCTTGTTTGCTGTTGATAGGTGCTGTGTATTTGGTATTTAAGAAGTGAGGGAGAAATTAATCTAACTTCTCCTTCAAAAATCTTCCCGTATGAGATGCGGCACATTTTGAAACCTCTTCGGGTGTACCTTCTGCAACTATATGTCCTCCTTCTAGTCCACCTTCTGGACCTATGTCAATAAGGTGGTCGGCACATTTGATAACATCCATATTGTGCTCTATAATGACAATGGTATGTCCTCTATCGATGAGTGCGTCAAAGGCTTTGAGCAAGGTCTTGATGTCATGGAAGTGGAGACCAGTTGTTGGTTCGTCAAAGATAAAAAATGTCGGTTCTGGTTTTTCGGCAGCCAAATGAAATGCAAGTTTCACACGCTGATTTTCTCCTCCAGAAAGAGAAGAAGAGGATTGCCCCATCTTAATGTAGCCAAGTCCTACATCTTGTAGAGGTTGCAAACGTTTTACAATACGTTTTTCTGCACTACCAGCTCCTTCGCTAAAGAATTCGATCCCTTGATCGATTGTCATATCTAGAACATCATAGATACTTTTTCCTCTATATTCTATATCTAGAACCTCTTGCTTGAATCGCTTACCCTTACATGATTCACACTCCAATACAACGTCAGCCATGAACTGCATCTCTACCAAGATAGAGCCTTCTCCTTGACATTCGTCGCAACGTCCACCATCTACATTGAATGAGAAATAAGCAGGGGTGAAATGCATTTGTTTAGCTAAAGGCTGCTCTGCGTATAATTTTCTGATTTCATCGTAGGCTTTGATATATGTAACGGCATTGGAACGAGAAGAACGTCCAATCGGATTTTGGTCAACTAATTCGATATTTTTAATGAGCTTAAGATCGCCTCCAAGACTATCGTATTGTACAATCTGACTTGCTTTGCTCAAATAATGCTTTTCTAGAGCAGTATAAAGAACATCACAAATGAGAGATGATTTTCCAGAGCCACTTACGCCTGTTACGACAGTCATCACGTTGAGAGGAAATTTGACATTTATGTTCTTTAAGTTGTTTTGTCTAGCACCTTTCAGCTCTATGTAATTGTTCCATTTTCGTCGATGAATAGGTACTTCTATCTTTTCTTCACCATTCAGATAACGAACTGTGTAGCTAGTCGTTTGTTTCTCCAAACCTTCTAAAACTCCATGATAAAAAAGTTATACACCTAGTCGACCCCCCTTAGGACCTATATCGATGATTTAATAAGCTGCGCGAATAATTTCTTCGTCATGTTCCACAACCACTACAGTATTGCCAATAGCAGTCAATTCTCTAAGAACGCCAATCAAAAGGTCGGTGTCACGAGAGTGAAGCCCGATACTTGGCTCGTCAAGAATATATAAAGAACCCACAAGGCTGCTACCAAGTGAAGTGGCAAGGTTGATACGTTGACTTTCTCCTCCCGACAATGTGTTCGAAAGTCGATTTAGAGTAAGATAGCCTAGACCAACATCCATCAAATATTTGATACGACTATTGATATCAACTAATAACCTTTTTGCAATGGCAGCATCCGTTTCATCTAATTCTAGATTTTCGAAAAAGACTCTTAATTCCGAAATAGGCATTAATACTAAGTCTGCAATGGTACGTCTTGCTATTTTTACATACAGAGCCTGAGGTTTCAACCTAGCCCCTTTACAAGCATGACAAGTTGTGCGCCCACGATAGCGAGCTAGCATAACGCGATATTGAATTTTGTATTGATTCTCTTCGACCATTTTGAAAAAATGATTGATACCATAAATACCTTTTGCTTCGTCTCCTTCCCAAAGTAAATCTTTGTGAGCTTGATCCATAGCATAATAAGGGCGATGAACAGGAAAATCTAGATCTATTACTGCTTGAATAAATTGTTCTTTCCATTCACTCATTTTCTCACCTCGCCAGCACATCACAGCATCGTCATATACGGATAGGCTCTTGTCTGGAATCACCAAATCATCGTCTATTCCCATCACTTTGCCAAACCCTTCGCAGACAGGACAGGCTCCAGCTGGACTATTGAAGCTAAACATTAAGTCAGAAGGCTCTTGAAATTGTATGCCATCTGCCTCAAATTGCTTGGAATAATCGAAAGATTCTGTTTTCCCATCTACATAGAATTTCACAGAACATTCGTCCTCTCCTTCGTAAAATGCTGTTTCAATAGATTCTGCAAATCTGCTCAAGTTGGCTGCATCTGGATCGCAAGTCAATCGGTCGATGACTAGTTTTATATCTTTAGCATCGAGCTTCGACGATTTGTCAGCTAATACTTCATCTATAAGCAGAAATTTATCTTGATATTCTATTCTCGAAAAGCCCTCTTTGTATAACACATCTAGTTGTTCTTCAAGGCTTCTCTCATCTCTAAGAATCAAGCGAGTAAGAATAGCTAGACGAGTGCTCTCAGGATAGGTTTGCATCTTTTTCACGATGTCACTCACTTGATGCTTTTTCACTTCTTGACCTGATACAGGTGAAATTGTTCTTCCTATTCTGGCAAAAAGTAGTCTCAAATATTCATAGATTTCGGTAGAAGTACCTACTGTAGATCGTGGGTTTCTAGCACTCGTTTTTTGCTCTATGGCAATAGCTGGAGGTATCCCTTTGATGTAGTCACATTCAGGTTTGTTCATTCTCCCCAAAAATTGGCGGGCGTATGCAGATAAACTCTCTACATAACGGCGTTGCCCTTCGGCATAGAGAGTATCAAAGGCTAGGGATGATTTTCCCGAGCCCGACAGACCCGTGATGACAATGAATTTGTTTCTAGGAATTTCAACATCTATGTTTTTCAGATTGTTGACCCTTGCTCCTTTTATGAATATATTTTTGCTTTCTGACATTTTCTATAAGAATTTGGAGGTGCAAAAATACGATTTTTTATGGAGTTTGCGAAATATAAAAAGAAAGGCTTGACTAATTAGTCAAGCCTTTCTTTTTGTGATCTAGAGAGAATGTTAGTTGAGGTTATAAATATAATTTAGACTTTGCACCCCATGCGTATCGTAGTTAGATAGATAAAATTCTATTGGATAAATGTTCTTACTATCTTTCATCCCTTTTTTATATTCTTCAATAATTTCTGAGCCACCTTGCTTTATTTGTATTTCATTGTCATTGTTGAAATAAATATAGCTGAATCTTGAAGCTTCTAGTTTAGAAGCTTCGGTTGATGTCAATGATTCATCTTTGAAGACTTTCTGTACTATAGGTTTTACTTCTCTATCATCATTATTGGTTTCAATATATAAAAAGCCTACTTGACCATAATGCATGTATGAGATATATGATACGCCTTTTGCTATATCTGTAGCTTTGAGGTTTTCTTTTACAGCCTTTCCATTATCTGGTATATCTCTGATCATGTCAAATACTGTTTTTTTGTAAGAGTAAACAATGCCATATAAGTAATCCATTTCTTGCTCTTTATATGATTTCCCTGATATCAGCTCGTCGAGAGGTATGCCTATGTTTATCATTCCCATTGCATGCAGATCTTTATAGGAGTAAAAACTTTCAGGAGACCCTGTTCTGAAACTCAGTATTGACTGAGGATTACTGTCTATTATTGTCTGAGCATAAGCTTTATTTGCGGTCAGCGAAGGTGTATATTCAGTTGGCAGAACAAGTAGTGAACTCGTACTGAGGTATGTTGGATTATAAGTGTACCCACTAAATGGTGTAAGAATAGGATAGTTGGGTACATTATGACTAATGAGACTGCCTACAAATGCTGATTTTGCATTTTCTGCATTGATGAAATATCGTATTGTTTTTACTTTATATATGCTACTAGGCCATGTTCCTGATAGTTCTTCATATGGGAATATTTGCATTGATGGTGATCTTGCAATATCTCGTAACCCTGTTTGCTTTATGGGCAGCTGAGTAATTATGCCTTTACTTTCAAATTCTAGGATTACTTCTTTGCTGAGAGGATGATAGTTTTCATCAGCTTTCACAGTAATTTTTTGTGAGCCATTTGCCGAAGATGGAGTTATTGTTAGCCATGAAGGAATATTATTTATTTTCCAACTTACATTACTTGTGACTTTTACTTCTTGTGTCTGTAATGGTAACTCAGAAAAGCTAATCATTGATTTGTCTAATTCAATAAAAGCTTCAGAATCAGGAATGCATGATTGCTTTACTTTTAATTTGGTCGTTACATTGTTGGCTACAAAATTGATATCACTCTCTCTATCTTCTCGTGTATCATTGAACGCCACATAGATTGTTAGTTCTTGTTTTTCACTAGACGGAGAGCCGCTCTTCTGTGATGTAGATATCCATTCAGGGATATTTGTTATTTCCCAGTGCGTATTGGTCGCTACTGTTATAAGATATTCTCCTTTCTGATTATCTACCTCTAAAGTAGTTTCACTTAGCTTTATATAAGAATCAATTGAGTCGTCGTCACTACAGCTAGAGAAGAGTGTAGTCAATAGTGTTGCAAGGATTAGTAAGATAGTCTTTTTCATGATAGTCTTTAGATTATAGTTGGCTCTCTAAATTAATGATATAACTTGAAATAATATCGTCTATAGAAGCTTTTAACAAAAAAAGGTGAATCTCTCGACTCACCTTTTCGTACGTTTACTTTTTAGTTTCTTACATAACAAGCTTTAGGTTTTCAACCCAAGCCGCTATACGTCCATCAGTTTCGTCGTATTCGTTGTCTTCGTCTAGCGCAAGACCAACAAATTTGTCGTCGATAACTGCATCAGAATCATCGTAGGTATATCCATCTGTAGATACAGCACCTACAAATTCTACTTTACCTTTCAATGCTTTGTAGATAACTGCCATCGAACTAGCAAAGCTAGTAGAGAATGAAGCGCTATCTCCAAGCCCAAATAAGGCTACTTTTTTTCCTTTAAGGTCTAATTTTTCTACTTTTGGCAAAAGCACATCCCAATCATCTTGAAGATCTCCAACTCCTGTTGTAGATGCTCCAAAAATAAGGAAATCATACTTCGTTAGTTCATCTGCACTTACATCTGCAGCATCAAAAAGAACTGAACCATCCAATTGTGCTTGAATTTTGTTAGCTACCTCTTGTGTGGCACCTGTCGATGATCCGTAAACTATTGCTATTTTGCTCATAATTATTTTGTATTTTTATATAGTGTTTTATGCAGTATTATTTTACTGCTTATTTTTTAAAAAGAATAGATGGAGCCATAATTGCTTGCACTATCCCTCTAATAGTAAGATATACAATAAACGCTAACCACAGAATATTGTTGTCATAATTACTGTTAAATCCATAATATACTGAGAAAAACACCGCTACAGCTATCAGCATCGAGTTTCTCATTTGCTTAGAAGCAGTTGCCCCAATATATATACCATCCCAGAGAAAAGCGGCGAATCCAGCGATTGGCATCAAAAGTGCCCAAAATTGAAAACTCTGACTACTTGCTATTATTTCGGGTTTGTCTGTCAATAGATTGAGTATCGAATCTGTGAACAAACCATAAGAGAGCGTGAAGGCTACCGAAAGCCCCAGTCCCCATGAAAATAGCCTTTTGATTAGAGATTTCAAAATGTCTGTTGCTCGGGCTCCTATAAACCTTCCAGCAAGAGCCTCTGCTGCATATGCAAAACCATCCATGATGTAGGAGAATAGATAAAATAGCTGCATCAATAGTGCATTCACTGCTAGAATATCATCTCCCATTTTTGCTGACATAGACATGAAAAATGTAGTTACTGAGACTAATGCCATAGTCCGAATAAATATGTCAGCATTAACCTTAAAGAAAGGAATATAGTTTTTCCAGACTTTTAAAGTTTTCGTATCAAAATACTTTTTTATCCATCCATATTTGTAGTGCCAAATGATGAAAGACAATATCAGTCCGCTATATTGTGCCAGTGTTGTAGCTAAGGCAATCCCCTTGAGCTGCATACCTAAGCCATAAACGAAGGTGAAGGCAAGCGTTATATTAATAATATTTATTGCGATGGCTGTGTACATTGGTGTTTTTGCATTTTGCATGCCCACAAACCATCCATTGAGTGTGGATAGACCAAGTATGGCAGGTGCAGCCCAAATGTAAACATGAAAATATTCTTTGGCAAAAGTCTTAACTGTAGTGCTAGCATCTAAGAGATGAAAGCCAATACTACTAATTACATATTGTAATGTAACCATTAGTGAGCCAGCTATAAATGCAACAAGCATAGCTCTCAGCAGAATATTTGCTTGTTCTTGCTTATTTTCGGCTCCATAGGCTTGTGCCGTGAAACCGCTTGTGCCCATCCTCAGAAAAGAGAATGCCATGTACACAACGTTGAAAATCATGTTGGAGAGTGCAATAGCCCCAATGTATTCGCTATGCTCTAAATGTCCAACAATGAACATAGCCACCATTCCTAGAAGTGGAACAGTAATATTGGAGATAATGTTGGGAATTGCTAAACGCAGTATTTCTCTATTCATGATTGGCGCAAAGTTAATGCTAAGAAACAAGAAGATAAAATTTGTTTTCATCTATTGTCTATAGGGCATATAATGTGCTTTTTTAATTTTGATCGGTTTAGAGTTAATAATATTCTTTATGTTTTATTCTAAGTCGTTTGAGTGTCTTTTTGTCTTTTAAAGGAGTTAATTAGGATACCTTAGCAATCGGAATGCTAGTTTATAGTTATTTTCTATAGCCTTATAGAATAATCCATTACATTTGCGCAATTTTTTTAAGTTCTGAGAACTAATTTATTATGCATCCTTTTATAAAACCTGCCATTTATGACATCTTTGTAACTGGGCACTAGTTATTTATTTTTAATGTATTAATAAGCAAAATGAAAGAAACTCACAAAGTTCCATTTGGTCCTATCGGTATCATTATGGCAATTGGTATTGTCTTTGGTGACATCGGTACTTCGCCTCTCTATGTTATGAGAGCAATTCTTATGGGGTTGCCAGATGGAGAATTATCCCGTCCTGAATATATTTTAGGAGCAGTTTCGTGTATTATTTGGACGTTGACCTTACAGACAACTCTCAAATATGTGATTATTACCTTGCGTGCAGACAATAAAGGTGAAGGGGGAATCCTCTCACTCTATGCGCTGATTCGTAAGAAGTATCGTTGGGCATATCTTATTGCCGCTGTTGGTGCTGCGGCTTTGCTGGCAGATGGAATCATAACACCTGCTATGACTGTGATGTCGGCTATTGAGGGACTTAATGCTTTGAACCCTAGTATTCCGACTATTCCGATTACTATTGCAATTGTGGTTGCGTTGTTCTTAGTACAGCCTTTGGGTACAGGTTCGCTTGGAAAATACTTTGGAACACTCATGGTGTTGTGGTTTGGGATGATGATGCTTTTAGGATTTAATCGTTTGGTGGATGACTTTTCAGTAATCAGAGCTTTTAATCCTTAT
>JASLEN010000184.1 GCA_030151105.1 Dysgonomonas sp. | reverse complement strand
TACAGATTCCTCATACCAAAGGACTTGTAGGGCACTCAGATGCTGATGTGCTATTGCATGCTATTTGTGATGCCATTTTGGGAGCTGCAAACTTGAGAGATATTGGTTTCCATTTTCCTGATACAGCTAGTGAATACAAGGATGTGGATAGCAAACTGTTGTTGAAAAAGACATTGGAAGTGTTGACTGTCAAAGGGTATAGAGTTGGCAATATTGATGCTACTATAGTAGCGGAGCGTCCAAAGATTAATCCTCATGTGCCCGAAATGCAAAAGGTGATAGCTGATATTTTGGAGGTAGATGTGGATGATATATCTATCAAAGCAAGTACTTCGGAGAAAATAGGTTATGTTGGTCGTGAAGAGGGTATGACTGCCTATGCTGTAGCTCTAATAGAGAAAATAGGATGACAAAACAGTCTTCTCCTATCGTAGAAATTACAGCAGATGGATCGCATACGCTTTTTGTGCCGCATCTCAATGAACACTATCATTCAGTGAATGGTGCTATACAAGAGGCGGAACATGTTTTCCTAAATGCAGGACTAAAAGAATGTGAGAAGGATGAAATAGAAATCTTTGAGGTTGGCTTTGGTACAGGTCTCAATGCATTTTTGACTGCGCTGTATGCGGAAAGGAGCAAGAAGAAAATTAAATATACATCAATAGAGGCTTTTCCACTTTCTTTAGAGTTGATTGAAAAACTGAACTATGCATCAGATAATGACTTAAGTATCTATCGCTGTTTGCATGAAGTGGAGTGGGGAACTGAGCAGCAAATTTCAGAATACTTTTCGCTAACAAAATTGGAAGCAGATTTTACGATTTATGATTTTCAAAAATTGGAGAATCGATTTGATGTCATTTATTTTGATGCTTTTGCACCTGATGTTCAAGGGTTGATGTGGAGTCAAGAGCTTTTTGATTCTATGTACTCCATTTGCAAGAAAGGTGCTGTGATGACTACCTACTGTGCTAAAGGTGTAGTCAGAAGAAGTATGCAAGCGTCAGGCTTCACGGTAGAGCGTATCCCTGGTCCTCCTGGAAAGAGAGAGATGTTGAGGGCGAGAAAATTATAAAGAGATCGTATAGATATAGTGAATCTCATATCAATTCTTTTGAAGAACAGATATGAGATTCTTTTCTTTTTCTAAAGATGCGTATCTTTGAGCTCCTTTATTAATATTAAAAATAAAATGAAAATAGGCAATATAGAATTCCAAAAGTATCCAGTTTTTTTAGCTCCTATGGAGGACGTTACAGACATTGGCTTTCGTGTGATGTGTAAACGTTTTGGGGTGGATATGGTATATACAGAATTTGTCTCTAGCGATGCGCTCGTTCGTGAAGTGAACAAAACTATGAATAAGCTAAATATTAGCGAGAAAGAGCGTCCTGTGGCTATTCAGATTTATGGTTGCGACCCAGAAACAATGGTAGAAGCAGCTAAAATAGCAGAGGCTGCCAAGCCAGATATCTTGGATATCAATTTTGGTTGCCCTGTAAAAAAAGTAGCAGGAAAAGGTGCGGGTTCAGGAATGTTGAAAACGCCAGACTTGATGGTTGATATTGTGAAGGCGGTATCTCAAGCTGTAAATCTTCCTGTAACGGTGAAAACCCGTTTGGGGTGGGATGATAATTCTAAGATTATAGTTGAATTGGCCGAGCAGATTCAAGATGCTGGTGCGCAGGCTTTAACTATTCATGGACGCACCCGTGCACAGATGTACACAGGGCAAGCAGATTGGACGTTAATAGGCGAGGTGAAAAAGAATCCTCGAATGAAAATTCCTCTTATAGGGAATGGAGATGTTACAAGCCCTGAAATTTGTAAACAAAGATTTGACGAAATGGGTGTAGATGCTGTGATGATAGGTAGAGGAAGCATTGGTAGTCCGTGGATGTTTGAGGAGGTGCGACACTTCTTGAATACAGGAGAACATTTGCCAAAAAGAAAGTATCAGTGGTATGCTAATATTCTGAAAGATATGATTAACGAAAATGTGGCTCTAGCAGGTGAACGTGGTGGTATTCTTCACAGTAGGAGACATTTAGCGGCAAGTCCATTGTTCAAAGGTATTGCTGATTTTAAACAGACCAGAGTAGCCATGCTTCGTGCCGATAGCGTGGAGGAGATATTTAGGATTCTTGATGAAATTCCTAATCAATTTGAGGTTTAATTGCTTACTTTTGTAGTTAACAGAAATCATAGACCAAATGAGCAATAAGGAAGAAATAAAAGAGTTGCCTTGGATTGCACCAGAAAATACGCCGTGGGGAATAGAGGTTTTAGACCTACGTCCTATTAGTCAGGCAATGCTCTCTACATCCAAAGATCCTCGCATGGCAGAAAATGCGGTATCTTATGGCAAGGAAAATGGGGAAATTTTTTGGGGACAAACTCCAGAAAGTGCTCGAAAGATAGAAGCTAGTTTGGTATTACCTTTGGAGGCAAAATTATATCCAGGTGTGCTTTTCTCACCTTCGCAAATGGAGCACAAATGGGCAATCTATTTCGATGGCAAACTTATTTATTTCATTCGTAGTTGGCATAGAGAAGTATATGCAATTGCTGAA
>JASLEN010000161.1 GCA_030151105.1 Dysgonomonas sp. | reverse complement strand
AATTTTGGAGTACCTAACTTTACCTGCACAACCAGTTAAGGGATAAAAAACTATCTTTATCCAATGAAACGAAGAAAAGTATACGACCGAGAGTTTAAAGAAAATACAGTTAAGCTGAGTTATGAAAGAGATAATCTGACTCAGTTTTCTCGTGAGCTAGGAATCTCTGTAAAACAGCTTTATAGTTGGCGAAGCCAATACAGAGCTAAGGGCTCAGAAAGTTTTCCAGGCAATGGCAATACAGCTGTCAGTGAGGATGCTAAAGCTTTGGCTCAACTCAAGAAAGAGCATGCTCGCCTACAACAAGAACACGAGATTCTAAAAAAGGCTATGGGCATCATTTCCAGGAGCGATCTGTGATCTATCGATTCATAAGTAAACATCGTGATAGATGGCGGATTGAAATGATGTGTCGAGTCTTAAAAGTATCTCGTAGCAGTTATTACTATTGGCTTAGAGAACCTAAAAGCCAGCGCAAGGAACAAGTCAGGGTGTTAAAAGAGAAGATTCAAACAGCTTATTTTAAAGCTAAAGGGCGTTATGGTAGTCCACGTATCCAAGCAGAGCTCAGTAAAACTGGTACAGCAGTGTCAAAACCAACAGTGGCTAAATATCTGAACGAGATGGGTTTGAAAAGCAAATTAGCTCGCAAATTCAGAGTTACCACAGACTCCAATCATAAGGAACCAGTGGCTGAAAATATCTTGAATCAAGACTTTTTTTCTTTTTCACCGTTACAGAAATGCGTTTCGGACATCACTTATATCCCAATTAAGGGCGGCTTTTGGTATCTAACGATTGTTATGGACTTATTCAACCGAGATATTATTGGCTGGAATCTCAGTAATAACATGACAACAAAAGACACTATCCTGGCTTCGTTGAATAAAGTAGCAAAGCAATATAATATTAACCAAGGAATGATATTTCATTCAGATAGAGGCTCTCAATATGCTTCTAAACCAACTCGAAACACCTTGATGTCATATGGTATTATTCAATCAATGAGCAGAGCAGGAAATTGCTGGGATAATGCTGTGGCTGAAAGTTTTTTCAAATCTTTGAAAACAGAATTGATTTATGGAACTAAACTTATAGGAGCTAAACAAATGAAAAACAATATATTTGAGTACATTGAAATCTGGTATAGAAAGCAAAGAAGGCATTCCTTTCTGGACTATCAAACCATTCAAGAATTTAATAGCGAATATTTTAAACAGAATATTAACAATGTCGCTTAACTATTTGTCCGAAAAAAGTTAGGAACTCCATAAATTCGGTAGGTTGGAAATTTGCACCTAGCTCTTTAGGTTCTTTGCCTACTAAATATAGGGCTTCGAAATCGAAAACAAGTGCCAAGTGCCTTTCTCTAAAGCAAAGGAGAGTATCAGGCATTCTTATGCTAGAGGAATTAGTTAGAATAAAACGAGAAGGAAAATAATACAAAATAACTCTGTTGTAGATGAAACAGGGGAATTGGTGGGGAATGTAAAAATAAAAAGAGCTTATAATCAAACGATTAAAAGCTCTTTTTGTGCGGATGAAGGGACTCGAACCCCTTCGTTAATGCATTGTATATCTTGATTTTACAAAAGTCCAAAAATCGTAAGGTTACACTTGGGTAACAGCTTAATGTTTTGTTCTGCAACGTTTTGCTTTGTCGTCTTACGGCTTGTGGTAAAGGTAGAGAAAATAGTGAGAATACAAGTTGAGCACTCACTGTTTTTATCTAAAAAATAAATTACAAGCAATTCAATCTTTGTTTTTTGACACTAATGCTTTATTAAATGATTATTGTTTTGAGATTATAAATAATAGTTATTTATTTGTTGTGGGGTGTTATTTGATACTTCCTTAAGTTTACCTATAAAATTTGATACTATGAGGCAATTGTCAGAAAGTACAATGCTTAAATATTTGATAACAAATGAGCAGGACTCACTTTGGGGGCTTACAATCCATAGTGTGGGTTATCAAAAAGTAAAAAGTCGCGAACCTTACCCACCTCTAAATCACCCAGCTCGATATCTTTTTGTCGAAAATAAGGGCAGGGTATTAGAAGAATACCAACTCTTGTATATTGTTAGTGGCAAAGGGCGTCTAACCTCCAAATCGTTGCATTCTAAAAAATTGGAGATTAAGCAAGGCGATATGTTCTTGCTGTTTCCTGGCGAGTGGCACGATTACCGTCCTGACGAAAGAAGTGGATGGGAAGAATATTGGATAGGTTTTACTGGTTTAAATATGGACAGTAGGGTAGAACACAAGTTTTTTAATAAAGAGAAACCAGCTTTCAATGTTGGTGTTCGTTCTGATATTGTGGAAATCTACAATCTTGCCATTTCGATAGCGCATAATCAGAATGCAGGATATCAGCAAATGCTTGCTGGCATTGTAAATATGTTGCTAGGCTATGCTTACTCCTATGATATGAATTCTTCTTTCGAAAACATGGAAGTGGTAAATGATATCAATAAAGCAAAAATAATTATCGCTGAAAATTTTCATACCGATATTACTCCTGAAGATATTGCAGAGCGCGTGAATATGAGTTACTCTTGGTTCCGACGAATTTTCAAACAATACACAGGTTTGGCACCAGTGCAATATATTCAAGAAATCCGTATCCATAAAAGCAAAGAGTTACTTACCAACTCACCTCTAATGATAAAGGAAATAGCCTTTGAAGTAGGCTTTAACAATACCGAATACTTTGCCACACTCTTCAAAAAACGGACAGGATACACACCTGGCCGATACAGAGAATTTACACAAGGATATAATTTATAAAAAGTGAACCAATCTAATAACTAATATATGAAACATTTACCCATACTTGCACTAGTGGCAAGTTTATTGATGAGTATGAGTCTGTTCTCTCAAAATAGTACAATTGAGATTCTTGATCTTACTAGCGAGTATCTGACAAACCCTACAGGTATTGATGTGAGAAAACCTCGCCTTAGTTGGATGTTAACATCTACAAACAAAACTGAATATGGAAAAAAGCAAACTGCCTATCAGATATTGGTGAGTAGTAATAAGGAAACATTGACAAAAAACATAGGTGATGTTTGGACATCTGGTTGGATAGTGTCAGATATTTCTCAACTGATAGAGTATGATGGAAAAGACTTGAAAAGTGATCATCATTATTTTTGGAAAGTACAAATAAAAGATGAGTTAAATAGAATTTCTAAATGGAGCGATGTCGCAACTTGGACAACAGGTTTATTCGATGAAATGGACTGGACTGCAGATTGGATTGGTTCTGGAGAGAATGCCGATTTGAAGAAAGAAAGTTGTGATATTTATGATCCTTGGTTTCGCAAAAGTTTTGTTTTAACAGATAAGCCAAACAAGGCATTACTCCATTTAGCATCAGTGGGATATCATGAACTGTATGTAAATGGTATAAAAATAAGCGAAGATGTGTTAGCTCCTAATGTAAGCAATCATCGCCATCGTGCCAGATACATTACTTATGATATAGCTAGCTATCTTCAAAAAGGGAAAAATGTTGTGGCTGTTTGGTTGGGTAGTTCGTGGGCTATATTTCCGTTCTATCAATCAAATGACAAACCCTCTGCCCCTATTTTTATAGCACAAGCAGATGTTTATTCGGCAAAAAGCATTAAGCCTATTTTCAAATTGCAGACTGATGAATCTTGGAAAGTACACTCCAGCCCAAATAAATTGCTTGGGATGTGGAGTTTTGGAAATATGGGAGGAGAGATCTGGGATGCAAATCTAGAGATTTCGGATTGGAATACTATTGGTTATGATGATAGTAAATGGATTGCTGCAAAACATTATGCTCCAGCATTAACATTGTCATCGCAGATGAGTGAGGCAAATTATAAATATAAGGAATTGAATGCTGTAAGCATAGAGCAAAAGGCAAGCAATATCTATCGTGTAGATATGGGCGAGAATTTTGCTGGCATGACAGAAATAAAAGTGAAAGGAAATGTAGGCGATACTATCCATTTCTATTTTTCGGAGCGAGAGCAAGATGAAATGACATTCAAGAATTATAGCGCTTTTGTGATAGGAACAAAGGGTGAAGGGGTGTTCAAAAATAGATTCAATTACAGTTCAGGAAGATGGATAACTATTAAGGGATTGAAAACTACTCCTTCTAAGTCAGATATCCGAGGATGGACTGTGCGATCTGGTTATGATAATGTTGCTAGTTTCGAGTCTTCCGATTCACTCCAAAATTGGATGTATGATAGAGTGAAATGGACCTTCGAAAACCTATCTATAGGTGGTTACATTGTTGACTGTCCACAACGTGAACGCTTGGGCTATGGCGGTGATGCTCATGCAACATCAGAAACGGGAATGTTTAACTATGCTTTAGGTTCATTTTATACCAAGTGGATGCAAGACTGGCGCGATGTGCAAGGTGTAGAGCCTATGACTTGCGTAGAACTTGGTGGTGGCATTTTGCCGCATACAGCACCAACTATGCATGGGGGCGGTGGTCCAGCTTGGGGTGGCATTGTTATCAGTTTGCCTTGGTTTATGTATCAGCACTATGGAGATAGAAGAGTGTTGGAAGAAAACTTTGAGATGATGATAAAATGGTTAGCCTTTTTAGATAGTCATGTAAAGGAGGATATTCTTACACGCTTTGGTGGAGAGTGGGATTTTCTTGCTGACTGGTTATGGCCAGGGGCTACGGCAGAGGGAATGAATAATGATAAATCTCAAGCCATTTGTTTCAATAGTAGTTATATGGTTTACAACTTGAGAACAGCAGCCAAAGTAGCCCAAATTTTGGGTAAAGATGCAGAGGCTAGAGCTTGGAAGGCACAAGCTGAGAGAATGAGCAAAGCAATTCATCATAAATTTTATAATGTAGAAGATCAAAGTTATTCAGACAAATCTATGAGTAATCTAGCAATGGCATTACTAGCAGAAGTGCCACCTGTAGAATTGTATGATGTGATAATGAAACGATTGGAACATGATATTTTAGAAGT
This sequence comes from Dysgonomonas sp., assembly GCA_030151105.1. Lineage (GTDB taxonomy): Bacteria > Bacteroidota > Bacteroidia > Bacteroidales > Dysgonomonadaceae > Dysgonomonas. The sequence continues at coordinate 5,498 of JASLEN010000161.1, read as the reverse complement.
AAACAAAGGGCATATAAATGTAGGAATTACAGGTGGAGCTGTGTTGTTTAAACTATTGCGAGAACAAGGTAGAGATAATTTAATTTATGCTATGACATCAAAAAAAGACTATCCAAGTTGGGGATATATGAAAGACAATGGAGCTACTACAATGTGGGAAATGTGGGAAAAGGATCTTCCAGGGCACTCTCTCCTACACAGCTCTTACCTCTATCCAGGAGCATGGTATGTAGAAGGTGTGGGCGGAATAAAAGGAGGGAAAGATGGGAAAGGATTTAAAGAGTTTTTTATCAAAGTTCCTTTGTTTAACAAATCTCAAATAAATAATGCAAAATCCTCCTTTAAATCTCCTTACGGATTGATAGAAACAACATGGAGTAAACTAGGTGATAAGTATGAGCTGGAAGTTCATATTCCTATCAATACAGAGGCTACTATTTATTTCCCATATTCCTCAAATGATGTAATTACTGAAAAGTCGGGGTATGCTCAGCAGTTGGGTGTTGAGGGTGAGTATATGCTCTATCGTGTAAAGTCAGGTGTGTATAACTTTAAAAATTGAAACAAAATATGAAAAACATTTATTATTTATTTATCAGCATTCTGTTTATGCAATGCTCTTCTGATACTCCATCAGAAGTAAATATTGTACCCTTTCCACAAAAAGTGGAAGTGGCTACAGGAGCATTAGACTTATCTCAAGGTTTTGCCATTATGGGAAAGAGTGGGGTTAATAACTATCTCAATGAATTGCTTGTGTCAGAGTATGATGCTTCTCCCAATGATAAAGGAATTATCATCAATCTTAATTTAGTGAATGACAATATAAATCCAGAGGCATATAAACTGGTAGCAGATTCTAAAGGCATACACATAACAGCTTCTGCTGATAATGGAATTTTTTATGGTGTGCAAACATTGAGGCAATTGATAAAAGAGAAAAAAGTACCTCATATAACAATTGAAGATGCTCCCAAATATAGCTGGAGATCATATATGTTAGATGATGCTCGTCATTTTCAGGGTAAAGAAACTGTCAAAAAGATGTTGGATGAAATGGCTTTGTTGAAGATGAATACTTTTCAGTGGCACTTGACAGATGATGCTGGTTGGAGAATAGAAATTAAGAAATATCCACTATTGACAGAGATAGGAGCGCGAAGAGATAGTAGCCAGATAAATGTAAATGGACAAAAATTTGAAGGTGACTTTTTTGACGGAAAAGTGCATGAAGGTTATTATTCTCAAAACGATATAAGAGAAATTGTAAAGTATGCGAGTGATAGATTTATAACAATAATCCCTGAAATCAATATGCCAGGACATGCTAGTGCTGCTGTAGCTAGTTATCATTGGTTGGGAACAAGTAAGGCGACAGTAAAAACACCAGAAACATTTGGAGTTAAGGAAATTCTATTCAATGTTGGCAAACCTGAAGTAATGACATTTATGCATGATGTATTGAAAGAGGTATCTGAATTGTTCCCTTCAGAGGTAATACATATTGGAGGTGATGAAGTGAGATTTAGAAACTGGGAGGGGATTCCAGAGATGAGTCAATATATGAAAACTCATAAACTCAAGAATTATAGTGATGTTCAAGTTCAGTTTACAAATGATATTTCTAACTACATTTCGCATAGTTTAGGAAAACGTATGATGGGCTGGAACGAGATCTTAGGGCGTCAGGTTCATGTGTGGAGTAATCAGCAGAATGCTGAAACTAGCTTGTCGTCAGATGCCATTGTTCAGTTTTGGCATGGAGAGGCTGAGGATTTACAATATGCCATTGACAAGGGACATCAAGTAATAAATTCTAATCGCTTATTTACTTACCTAGACTATGAACACAACGAAATCAATATTCAGAAGACTTATAACTTTGAACCTATTCCACAAGGATTAAGTAAAGAGAAAGCAGAAAAAATAACTGGAGTAGGTTGTCAGATGTGGGGCGAGTGGACTCCTACAGCCAAAGAGGTAGAGGCTATGACTTTTCCTCGTATAGCTGCTATTGCAGAAGTAGGCTGGATAGAGGGTGAGAACAAAAACTATGAAAGATTTAGGAAGGCATTAACCCCTTTGATGCAATATTGGAAGGATAAGGGATACAATATAACCTCAATTGAAGATGCTGAACAAGAGATTACGAATGACAGAAAAGACGGATAAGCACATAACTAAATGATGATAAAACTTTAAAACTTCTTATAAAAACACAATCAGAAATGAAAGTAAGATTATTTTTTATAACACTGCTACTTGTTGTGAGCAGTCTATTCTTAGTGCCTTGTTTTGGGCAAAGTTTAGGAAAGGAATATGCAACAAAAGAAAATTTCCAGAGGGCTAAAGGTGTTTGGATAGATAGTCGAAATGTGTTGGATGAAACTACCCAAAAGTATTCGTTAACAGATTCTGGGCATCATGTGTCGCGCCAAACAGAGAAAAATTTGACTGTAAGTTTCCGAAAAATCATTGATATTGACAATGTTGATGATGTGCAAATAAGATTGGCAGCATCCAATGTATATCGCTTACACGTAAATGGCAATTTTGTAGGGCATGGGCCATGTGTAGCTGCTCATGATTACTATCGTGTTGATGAATACAACCTTAGTAAGTATCTAAAACGAGGTGAAAATATAATTGCCATTGAGGTAGCTAGTTACAATGAGTACAAGTACTACTTGCTAAATCAGTTAGGCTTTTTGCAGGCAGAAATAACAAAAGGGAAGGATGTAATAGCCTATACAGATGCTAGAGGTGATGATAATCTTCTTTTTGAAGGAACAATGTTAGATCAACGTGTTAAGGATGTTCCGTCTTATAGCTTTCAAAGGCCACATATTGAATCTTATGTGTTGGATGCCAACTATAATCAATGGATGACTATCAAAGACGATCACAAATTTGCAGCTCTGAAACTGGAAGAAACTTCGATAAAAAACTTAATATCAAGACGAGTAAAATATCCAGATTACACCATTCGAAAAAATATAGGACAACTGCCAAATGGTTTATATCAGTTTGAATGTAACTCAACAGGTTTTGTTGGGGTTGAAGTTGAGGTTGAGGAGAAGGCTAGAATTGTCCTTTCTTGGGAAGAAATATTGACTGAAGAGGGTGATATAAATCCACGACGAATGGGAACCAACAATTATATATATTATGATTTAGAACCTGGTAATTATTCGTTAGAATCTTTCGAACCTTATACACTACAATACCTAAGAGTAAGTATCGAAAATGGAAGTGGCAAAGTAAAAGAACCATATATTCGTCAGTATGTAAATTCCGATGTAGATAGAGCAACGTTTAATACAAGTAATAGTGATTTGAACAAAATATTTAAAGCTGCAGTAGAAACTTATAAACAAAATGCTTTAGATATTTTCATGGATTGTCCACAACGCGAGCGTGCTGGCTGGTTGTGCGATAGTTATTTTATGGGTAGAGTAGAATTGAATTTGACAGGACGTTCATTAGTAGAAACTAACTTTTTGGAAAATTATGCGTTACCCGAAAAGTTTGAGTTCTTACCCAAAGGCATGATACCAATGTGTTACCCAGCAGATCATCCCAATGCAAACTATATCCCCAATTGGGCTATGTGGTATGTGTTGGAGCTACAAGAATATTTCAACAGAAGCAATGATCAGTTGATGATAACAAGTTCGCATGACAAAGTGATGGGACTTGTAGAGTTTTTTGAGCAATACGAGAACGAAGATATGCTACTTGAGGACTTAGATAAATGGATATTTGTAGAGTGGTCGGAGGCAAATAATTTTGTTAATGGCGTCAACTATCCTACCAATATGCTATATGCACGTATGTTAGAAGTGGTGGCAGCTCTTTACAATAAACCAGCCTTGAAATATAAGGCTGAACAAATAAAAGACACAATACGCAAACAAGCTTATAATGGTACTTTCTTTGTTGATAATGCTTTGCGTGTGGATGGAAAGTTGGTGCCGCAGAAACAAAATTGTACAGAAACTTGCCAATATTATGCCTTTTATCTTGGTGTTGCCGATAAATACATCTATCCCAAATTGTGGAATATTTTGATAAATGATTTTGGGCCACAACGTGCTAGCTTAAAACTATATGAGGATATTTATCCATCAAATGCGTTTATTGGAAAATATCTTCGTTTGGAAGTCCTCTCTCAAAATGGATTAGTAAAACAACTATTGAACGAGTCTGTTGATAATTTCCTTTATATGGCCAATCGAACAGGTACTTTGTGGGAAAATGTGAATACACAGGCTAGTGTCAATCACGGTTTTGCATCGCATATTGCACATGTTTTCTATCGAGATTTATTAGGAATCAAGAATATAGATCAATTGAGTAAAAATATAATATTGGAATTCAATGATGCAGATATTTCTTTTTGTGAGGGAACAATGCCACTACATGACGAACTAATATCGGTGAAGTGGAAAAAACGTGGCAGTACATTAAGCTATTCATACTCTGTACCTAAAGGTTATCAGGTGTATGTGAAGAATAATACTAAGCTAAATCTAAAACAAGTAAAATAGATAATGTGTTGCTGATGTCAAAAAACAAGGAGGACATGCCTGTTGAAATGCAAAATAGGTGCTTGTTTGCTTGAAATGTAGGTTTTGAATGAGTTCTTTATTTATGTCAAAAAACACAATATCTATATCAATTATTGAACCTTGTTTAAAGTTTATATAAACACCTTTGCAAAGTGTTGTTAAAACTTAGCATGTGTTAATTTAAGTTGTTAATAAATCTAATTATGAAAAAATATGAATAAAAAGAATCTATGCTGTTTGGCATTTCTGATGTTATTTTATAGTAGCTCAGTATTGCTGACATTTGCAAGTGAATCGGAGGTTGTCGGAAACCTGATCACTCAGAATGAAAAGAAAAAGCAAATAACAGGTACTGTAGTAGATGCTACAGGAATGACTGTTATTGGTGCATCTGTATTCGAAAAAGGTAAGACCAACAATGGTACTATAACAGATATGGATGGAAACTTTTCGCTCGAAATAGATAATGGTTCCAGAATTGTAATCTCAAGTATCGGATTTGAGAGTAAGGAACTTACGATTGGTTCTGCTACCAATTATCAGATTACATTGGCAGAAGATGTTGCTCTTTTGGATGAGGTTATTGTAGTTGGTTATGGTACTCAGCGAAAAGGAAATTTGACAGGAGCGATTACTTCTGTAAAGTCGGATAAGTTGAACATAGCTCCTGTAACTAATGTTACCAATACACTAGGAGGGCAATTGGCAGGTTTGAAAACGAAACAAACTTCGGGAGTACCTGGAGCAGATGGAGCTTCATTGAGTATTAGAGGATTTAATGCTCCTCTAGTAATTGTAGATGGGGTAGAAACTAATTTCAGCAATATAGATGCATCACAAATAGAGTCAATCTCGGTATTGAAAGATGGTGCTGCATCTATTTATGGTGCACGAGCAGGAAATGGAGTCGTTTTAGTAACTCTGAAA
>JASLEN010000150.1 GCA_030151105.1 Dysgonomonas sp. | reverse complement strand
TTCTACTTGTTTCACATCAGAATATGCAGCAACTGCATAAGCATCGTGCAAATCGTCAAGAAGTTTGAATACACTTTTCTTGTCTTTTGCCATCTTGTCTTTCAATCTGTATGTAGCAAAATCTTCGTATCCAAGGAGATTTGCTAGTTTCATTCGATTGACTGCAATGTTTTTCACATTTTCTCTATTGTCAAATTCTCCACCATTGAAGTTTCTAGAAGTATATGCTTTATATAGTTGTTCACGCAATTCACGATTGGTAGAATATTTCATAAATGCAATATAACTTGGTGCACTTAAATCAAATATCCATCCATCTTTTCCTTTTTTCTTAGCACGAGCTGCCGCTGATTCTATGTCCATCGGAAGAAGTCCAGCAAGGTCAGCTTCGTTGGTCAAGTGCATCTCATATTCTTTCGTGTAGTTCAATATGTTTTGTCCATATACTAGCGAAAGTCTGCTCAACTCTGTAGAAAGCTCTTTGTACTTTTCTTTTTGTTCAGCATTCAAGGTTGCACCTTTATTCTCAAATCCTCGGTAGATATCTTCAACCAATCTGATTTGTTCAGTATTGAGATTTGCCGAATGACGTGAGTCATATACAGTTTTTACTTTTTGAAAAAGCATCTCGTTCAATCCAATTTCATTGCTATGTGCAGATAGTTTTGGTTGAAGTCTTTGTGCTATTTCCTGCATTTCATCGCTACTTTCGGCTCCAAGCAAAACATAAAATACTGATGCTACACGTGACAGTAATTCACCTGATCTTTCATAAGGAACTATAAAGTTCTCGAAAGTGGGGATAGATCGCATATTTACTAAAGCGTTAATCTCTGCTTTTTGCTCCTTCATTCCTTGTTCAAAAGCAGGCTCATAGTGCTCATTTTTTATTTTATTGAAAGGAGGAGTTTCATATGGCGTTTTGTACGCCTTCAGAAAAGGATTCTGTGCAAATGAATTTGTCATAATTGTTGATAATAAGATGACAGAAAATAGTACTCTTTTCATCATTAAATTAAGTATTTGTTTGTAATATATTTAGTCCGATTTTTTAATCAAAACCTAAGTACCAAAGTTAAGAAAAAACTCATCCAAAAGTCTTATCTTTGAGCCAATTTCGAAACATATTGTAGATGAGTGTGATGTATATGTAATTTTTTTACATATTTTACGTTACTATATCTACAAGCAAGCTAATTTTATTTTTAACAAAAGGAAATGATAGACTACATAAAAGGCGAAGTTGCAGAATTAACTCCTGCAATGGTGGCTCTAGAAGCATACGGAGTGGGATATGAACTCAATATCTCTCTAAATACTTACTCAGCTCTTGGTGGAAAAACTTCAGCAAAACTTTACGTTCATGAATCTATACGAGAGGATGCTTACCAATTATTTGGTTTCTTTGATAAACATGAGAGAGCAATATTTCGTCAGTTGATAACAGTTTCGGGCATAGGACCTAGTACTGGTAGAATGATGCTTTCGTCGTTGAATCCACAAGAATTGGCTTCTGCAATTGCTGCAGGAGATGTCAATGTGTTGAAAACAGTGAAAGGTATTGGAGCTAAAACTGCAGAACGTGTGATTGTTGACCTCAAGGATAAAATTAAACTAGAAGAAGGCGCTGAACTTCCGCTTGCTAGAATGACTAATCCTTCGGGTGATGAGGCTGTTGCCGCATTAGTGATGCTTGGCTTTGTGCAAAAAGCATCTGAAAAGGCTGTTGCTAAAATAATAAAAGAAAATCCCGCTGCTACTGTAGAGCAAATTATCAAAGTAGCTCTCAAAATGCTATAAGACATATTCGTAAAGATTGAATAAGCTCGTAAAATATCTACTATTTACAATCCTAATGTGTGTTGTACTTGGATGTTTTGCCCAATTGATGGGTAAAACTGGTACTTCTATAACTTTAGTGGATGGAATAGTATTTGATTTTGAAGAGCCTGATTCCATTCAGCCCCGTTTCCCTGTAGCGAAAACGCAGAAGACTCAGTATAAGGATTTTGTCGGAAAACGTCCAATTGATTTCGAAACTCCCGAAAATGTAAAAACTGAAATAGAGTACGATTCTAAAACGAAACTCTACATTTTTAGAACTAAAATAGGAGATTCGGAAGTTGCAACGCCCTTTTCAATGAGTGCGGATGAGTATATGAGTTATACACTCAAGCAATCTATGGCTAACTATTTTAGGGAGCGAGATGCCATGCGTGTTGAGGAAAGTGGTAAGGATGATAATGAGTTTTCGCTTAAGAATATCAAATTGAATATAGGACCAGCTGAGCGTGTTTTTGGTCCAGGTGGAGTTAAATTTCATGCTACTGGATATGTGGAAGCTAAATTGGGGATAAAGCATACCAAGACAGACAATCCAACTCGTTCGGAGCGAAATAGGAGTAGAACAGCTTTTGACTTTGATGAAGACATCCAATTGAATGTAACAGCATCTGTTGGAGATAAAATCAATTTCGATATGAATTATGATACTCAAGCCATGTTCGATTTTGATTCTAAACGTATTAAGTTGGCTTACGATGCAGCTGCTTCGGGAGATGATGACGCTATATTGAGAAGAGTAGAGGCTGGAAATGTGTCGATGAGAACGACTAATTCATTGATTCAAGGAGGTTCAGCTCTTTTTGGTATTGCTACAGAACTCCAATTTGCTAAGTTGAGAATCAACACTATTATCTCTCAACAAGAAGCGGAGGCTCGTTCAACAAGTACGAATGGAGGAATGCAAAAAACAGAATATGAGTTTAAAGCCGATAAATACGACGAAAATAGGCACTTCTTTTTAGGGCATTACTTTAGAAACAACTATGATAAGGCGATGAGTAAGTTGCCTATTGTATTATCTGGAGTCAATATCACTAAGCTAGAAGTCTGGATTACTAATACTTCACGAAACTACAATCAGGCACGAGATATTGTAGCCTTTGCCGATTTGGCAGAGGTGAAGGATATAAAGAATACTGGGAAATGGAGTGCTACAACATCAGTTCCAGAGCCTAGTAATGAATCGAATACGCTCTTCTCTTCTTTGATAAATACATATGGTGCAGCACGTGACTTTGGACAAGTAACTACTACGCTTACCGATCAAGCGGGGCTAGTGAGTGGCTTGGACTATGAGAAGGTGGAAAAGGCAAGATTACTGAATACTTCGGAGTATTTTTTTAATCCGCAGTTAGGATATATCTCCTTGCTTTCAGCATTGCAACCCGATGAAGTGCTGGCTGTTGCATATAGTTATAAACTGAATGGGAGAGACTACCAAGTTGGGCTGTTTGCATCTGAAATTATTGATAAATATGATGCTGGAAACCCTAAATCTGGAACTTTATTTGTGAAAATGCTAAAGCCTGTTTCGTTGTCTCCTTATTCCTACTCGTGGGATCTGATGATGAAAAACGTTTACAACTTAGGAACTACATCTATTCAAAAAAATGATTTTAGACTACAAGTGGCTTATAGATCTGATACGTTGGGTACAGAAATTAACTATTTGCCAGAGGGAAGAATAAAAAATACACCACTTCTGCGAGTAACAGGGTTGGATAGATTGAATGCAAGAGAGCAAGCTCGTCCTGATGGAATCTTCGACTTCTTGGAAGGTTTTACTATTCGATCGCAAACGGGAAGAGTTTATTTCCCCGTAGTAGAGCCATTTGGGAAAAATCTAAGAGATAGTATTGGGGATGATAGATTGGCTGATAAATACGTTTATCAAGAACTTTATGATTCTACTTTGACAGTTGCAAGACAGGTCGCTGAGAAGAATAAATATATTATACGAGGATCATATAGAGGTTCTTCTTCCGATTCGGAAATAGATTTGGGTGCTACAAATGTGCCTCCAGGTTCTGTACAAGTTATGGCGGGAGGAACTCGTTTGGTAGAGAATGTGGACTATACTGTTGATTATATGGCTGGGAAGGTGAAAATATTGAATCAAGCAATACTTGATGCGAATACACCTTTGCAGGTTTCTTCTGAGGGGCGTTCCTTTAGCATGCAGCGGAAAACAATGATGGGTGTAAATCTGAATTATGATTTTTCTAAAAATCTGACTATCGGAGGAACGCTCATGCACTACTATGAGCGTCCATTGACATTGAAAGAAACGTTGGGTAACGAGTCGGTAAAAAATACGTTGTGGGGACTTAATGCTTCATATCGCACAGAGTCTATGTGGCTGACAAATATGGTAGATAAAATCCCATTTGTAAATGCAACCGCTCCTTCGCAAATTAGTGTGAATGCAGAGTTTGCACAAATGTTGCCAGGGCATTATCAAAATAAGGAAATGGGAGGCTATTCTTATCTAGATGATTTTGAAAATGCGGAATCAAAGATAGATTTAAAAAGCCCTTATGCTTGGTCGCTTGCCTCTACGCCTACTGGCAAGTTTGAAGAAGGAAAGTTGAGTAACAAGATAGAGTATGGATATAATAGGGCTCTGTTATCTTGGTTTATGATAGATCCGCTGTTTACCCGTAAGAGTTCGTCTCTCACGCCACAGCATATAAAGTCTGATGTTGAACAATTATCCAATCATTTTGTTCGAGAGGTATCCCTTTATGAGATTTATCCAGGTAGAGATTTACCGCTTAATCAATCGGCTACTCTGCCTACGCTCAATCTTTCTTATTATCCAGAGGAGCGAGGTCCCTATAACTTAGATGCCAAAAACATTTCACCCGAAGGTAAGCTATTGAATCCCGAAAAGAGATGGGGAGGGATAACTCGTAAGATGGATATTCGAGATTTTGAAGCATCTAATATCGAATATATCGAATTTTGGTTGATGGATCCTTTTGCAAGCAATGATGGACAGCCTTCAACCAATCAGGGGGGAGCATTATATTTCAACTTGGGAGATGTTTCGGAAGATGTGCTTAAGGATGGTAAAAAGTTTTATGAAAATGGATTGCCTATCAACGATGATCCTGATGCGATAGAATATACCGTATGGGGAAAAGTGCCTAAAAGACCATCTACTGTATATGCTTTTGATGACCAAACAAAAGATGCTCGTAGAAAACAAGATGTAGGGCTTAATGGATTGAGTACAGAGGAGGAACTTAATTATAAGACTTATACAGATTACTTGTCGGGACTTGAAAGAATATTAACTCCCAGCACCATTCAAGCGATGCGAGAAGACCCTTTCTCGCCTTTCAATGATCCCGCAGGAGATACTTATCATTTCTATCGAGGCGGAGATTATGATGCACAAGAAAAAAGCATTCTGGATCGTTATAAATACTATAATAATACAGAAGGGAACTCAATTTCTACAGCAGATTCGAATGAAAGATATTCTACAGCGGCTCGTTCAACTCCCGATGTAGAGGATATAGATCAGGATAATACACTGAATGAGTCGGAATCTTATTTTCAGTACAAAGTAGATTTAACACCTGCAAATATGGTGATAGGTCCTGATAATCATATTGTGGATATTCGTGAGCAAGATGTACCTCTACGAAATGGAAAATCTGGAAGTATAAAATGGTATTTGTTCAAAATTCCATTAAAGAGTTACGATAAGCCCATTGTAGGAAATATAAGAGATTTTAAAAGCATTCGTTTTATGAGAATGTTTTTGAATGGTTTTAAACAAGAGACTTTTCTTCGCTTTGGAAGCCTTCAGTTGGTGAGAGGGGAATGGCGAAAATATGAGCGTCCATTAAATTTGCAGGATAAACAAGGATATGGGGTTTTGGATGTTTCTACTGTCAATATTGAAGAAAACTCATCTCGTACACCTGTCAACTATGTTATTCCGCCAGGTGTGGACAGAAATCAAGATCCTAGTCAAATGCAAATAACTAAGGAGAATGAACAGGCCTTGTCTATGCGTGTGCTCAACTTGGAGCCACAAGATGCTAGAGCTGTTTATAAGAATACGCATTACGATATGCGCAGGTATAAACGTATTCAGCTATTTACTCACTTAGAGGAATTGATAAATGACACTCCACTAAAACAAGGTGAACTGACTGTTTTCTTGCGATTAGGTTCTGATTACAAGAATAACTATTATGAGTATGAAATACCTCTTTCCGCAACTCCTCATGGACGTTATAGCAACAATAATCAAACGGACAGAGAACGTGTTTGGCCTCAAGGTAATATGTTTGACTTCCCATTAGAATTGTTGAAAAATGTGAAGTTGGAAAGGAACAAAGCTATGCGTAGTAATCCAAAGATTAGCTTTGTGACACCATATTCGGAGTATGATCCTCAAAAACGAAACAATAAGGTAACTGTAGTGGGCAATCCGTCACTATCGGATGTGGATGTAATAATGGTGGGAGTTCGTAACAATACTCGTGTAGATAAGTCGGGGGAGTTGTGGATTAATGAATTGCGACTTACTGATTTTGATGAAGAAGGAGGATGGGCTGCACAAGGAAACATGCATGTTTCACTATCCGATTTAGCTACAGTGGACTTCTCTGGACGTAAAGAAACAGTTGGTTTTGGCGGCTTGGAGCAAAGCTTGATGGAGCGACGTCAAGACGATTATGAAATGTATAATATAGCCACCAGTGTGGACATGGGGCGTTTTATCCCAGAAAAGGCAAAGGTGAGTATCCCTTTCAATTTTGCATTCTCTAAAGAGTTAGTTACTCCTAAATATGATCCATTTGATAGAGACGTTACACTCAAAGAGTCATTAAGTGTTGTAGATACGAAGTATGAAAAAGACTCTATAAAGAGTTTGGCAAGAGATAGAGTTATTACTAAAAGTATGAGCTTTAACAATGTGAGAGTAAACATTGCGAGTAAAACTCCTATGCCATACGACCCAGCTAACTTTAGTTTTGGCTATGGTTTCAATAAATCGGAAACCAATACTCCAACCTTGGCTTACGATCGTACAGAAGATTATAGAGCAACTATGAGTTATTCTTACTCTCCTTTGATGAAGACTTGGGAACCTTTTAAGAATGTGAAAAGCAAAAAAGGTGCTGCAAAATTTGCTCGTACAGTTGGAGTGAATTATTTGCCAAGTAATATTTCATTCAATTCCAACATTACTCGCTTCTATACTGAGACTGTGATGCGAGATATTGAGAGCTATAGATTGGGAGCAAATAATAGAGATAATGAATTCCTATCGTGGAGCCAGTCCTTTTATTGGGATAGAGATTTTAGTATCAATTGGGACTTGACCCGAAACTTAAAGTTTGCTTTCAATTCGGGAACAAGAGCCGAAATTGAAGAGCCTTAT
>JASLEN010000138.1 GCA_030151105.1 Dysgonomonas sp. | reverse complement strand
TCCGCTCTTATTTCTGTAGCTGGTTCAGGACTTTGTGCTTGAAGGCTTGTTGAGAATATGAATATGAAAAATAACGTAGAGATGTATTTCATTAGGTGTCTCTTAATTTATAATCCACTAAAACTCACATCTGAGAATAGAATGGATGGAAGTTGTGTAGAAATATTTTGTCTAGGGTTGCTACCTATTTCTATGATGTTTGACCATAGGCTCAGTAGATTGCCTGTGATGTTCATTTCGCTCACGGGTTTCACTATTTTGCCGTCTTCTATAAAGAAACCATCTATTCCGAAAGAGAAATCACCAGTCGTAGGATTCGTATTTCCTCCATTAAAGCCTGTCACCCATATTCCTTCGTCGATACTAGTTATCAGCTCTTCATGGTTCTTTGTTCCTAATTCCATGCATAAGCCAGATGGAGAAGCTATGGTTGGTTCTGTATCTAACTTTATAGAGTTATAAGTGTCCACATAATAGGATTTTAGAACTCCTTTTTCTATCACAGATTGTTCTTTTGTTGCGACTCCTTCACCGTCGTATAGTCTTGAACCAAGAGTTTGCTTTTGGTGAGGTTTGTCTGTGATAGTCAGTTTGCTAGAAAATACTTTTTTGTCTAATTGGTCAATTAGGAAAGACTTTCGCTGACGAATAGCAGAGCCATACATTGCCGAAATAATGGGAGAAAGCAAATGTGAAGATGAAATATTATCTAATAACATTTTATACTTTCCTGACGAAATCTTGGCTTGTCCTACTTTTTGTATAGCCTCATCTAATGCAATCTGTCCCAATCCCGTTTTCTGTAGATTGTCCCAATGCGTTGCCATGTCATACCAGTAAGCTTCAGATCGAGCATCGGTATTCGTTTTCAAAGTAACGCTGACTACTAGACTGCAACTCGTCCTGTTGTTTTCGTTTTCGAATCCATTGCTGTCAATCATATATACGCAGCTCATGCTGTCGTTGTAGCTAGAGGTTAATGCTATAATATCTTCGTGCTTACCTGCGATTTCATCGATGGTGTTTTTTGTTACAACTAATTTTTCTTCAGTTGTAAGCGTGTTGAATTTAGGGTCGAAAAGATCTAAATCCATATCGCCTTTATAATATCTTGTAGCATCGGGTAGGCATCTAGCATTGTCCTCGCTCAGATGTTTTACAGACTCGATGGCTTCAGCAATGAATATCTTGAGTTCTTCTTTTTCCAATCTATTTGATGAAAAAGATCCATATTTAGAATCTACATAAATTTCTATATATAGTCTATTTTCAGTATTGCTCGTCAGCGTGTCTAATTGTGTATTTCTATATTCAAACGAATTGTTTTTGCTAGCCACAAAAGTCACTCTCACTTGCTTACAGCCTAGTTCTAGAGCGTAACCTTTAGTCCAATTAGCTATTTCTTTATTCTGTGCTGATATTATTGTCTTCATTACTCTCCTCCCACTGTCAATTTATTTACCAATACGGTAGGCATTCCATAACCTACAGGAACGCTTTGTCCATCCTTGCCACAAGTGCCTGCTCCTTGTTCTATTCTCATGTTGTTGGCAACCATGCTGATGTCAGCAAGAGCTTTAGGTCCATTGCCTATAATATTAATGTCTTTGATAGGTTGGGTTAGTTTCCCATCTTCGATGAGGTATCCTGTTTTTACGAAAAAGGTGAAGTCGCCAGCTCCAATCTGCACTTGTCCATTGGTAAAGTTGTCCACGTATATTCCCCTTTTTACCGACGAAATGATGTCTTTCTCTTCCATATTTCCATTCTCCATATATGTCACTCGCATACGTGGTAACGGAATCTCTCTGAACGATTCTCTTCTCCCATTTCCAGTAGGTGAAACTCCATAATGTTTGGCGCTGATCCTATCATGTAGATAACTCTCTAGGATGCCATCCTTCACTATATATGTCTTTTGGCTTTCTACTCCTTCGTCATCCATATTGATAGAGCCTCGTGCTTGACTAAGCGTTCCGTCATCCACTACATTGATAGTTCTGTCGCAAACTTTTTTGCCCAGTTGATCGGAGAAAATAGACATTCCTTTTCTGTTGAAATCTGCTTCAAAAGCATGTCCAATAGCTTCATGCAAGAGAATACCTGATTCTCCAGCAGCCATCACTACTTGCATTTCTCCAGCTTTTGGTTTCGCTGCGCCAAAAAGTCGAGATGTTTGTAAAACTGCCTCTTGCGCCAATGTCTCTACCAATTCATCTTTCAAGAAATCAAAACCCATTCTGTAGGCACGAGATGATGAACCACTTTCTATCTTCCCATTCTCTTCCATTGTGCAGTTGGCATACATTACACACATGGGTTGATAGTCAGATCCAAGCACACCAAGCGAATTGAAAAACAAAATATGGGAAGTGGAATCAGCAAGTGAAATGATGCTTTTGCTCACTCTCTTGTCCAAATCAAATACTCTAGAGTTTAGTTTTTCTAAATATTCTTTTTTAGATGCAATGTTACTATCTATCCAAGGGTGCTGAGTAGGGTAGTAGTTCTTGAATCTTTTCTCTTCTATGTTGATTGGAGCTTGTTGCTTGTTTGTGGTGGCAATATTAGCGGCTACTTTTGCTGCATTCAACATATCAGCTAAGTTTGTATTCTCCACATAGGCATAGCCCGTTTGATCGCCGACTAATACTCGTATTCCCACTCCATAGTCTATGCTAGAGGCTGTTCTGTTGACTTCGCCATCTTGCAATACCAGTTGATTCTTGTAGGTATGCTCAAAATAGAGATCAGCATAATCAGCACCTTTGCTAAGTGCTGCTGCAATCACCTGACGAAGCATTTCTTCTGTTATTTTAAAATACTCTAAGGCTATCTTTGTATTAAAATCTATTGACATAAATTATCTTATAGTTGTTGGATTAGTCTCTGCCTCCATTCTTCTGAAAGTCCTCATCTGTAACAAGAATAGAGTTGCTGTAGTTATTGTTGCCAGAAAATCTGATACTGGAAAAGCATACCACACTCCATCCATGTTCCAGAAAGTTGGGAGAATGAATAATGCAGGAATAAAGAATAGTAATTGTCTCGATAAACTCAAGAAAATTGATTTCTTAACCATTCCCAGACTTTGGAAAAAACTAGTGACTACTATCTGAAAACCAATTAGAGGGAGCATCAATGTGGTAATCTTCAACGCATGAGATGCTGCGTTTGCTAAATTCTCCTTTGGGTTGAATGGGCGAACGACTAGGTCGGGTAAGAATACACCAATAATGAGTCCAACCGTTCCTATGGCAATTCCTATTTTTATGGTGTAAACTAACGCTTCTTTAACACGTTGCGTTTTTCCTGCTCCAAAATTGTATCCCACGATTGGTTGCATTCCTTGTGTCAATCCTGTGATAACCATGATGATGAGCATGATTAGAGAGTTGATGATGGTATAAGCTGCAACTCCATTGTTTTCACCATATTTCTGCAATTGATGAATGATTACAAATACTACAGTGCTAGCCACTAGCTGAATTAAGAATGGTGACATCCCAATGCTGATGATAGCTTTAACAATGTTTTTGTCAAATTTTATATTCTTCCTTTGCAGTGAAAGATTGCTCGTGTTGTTGAGGAAGTGATGAAGTACAAAGCACATCCCTACAAACATAGCTGTAACAGTTGCTAGAGCTGCTCCCTTCATTCCCCAATCAAAGACGTATATGAAAAGCGGGGCTAATAGGATATTTATAAATACAGTTAATAACATGGTGTACATTGCTCGCTGAGGATAGCCAGATGCACGCATCATATTGTTGAATCCAAACATTGTAGTGGAGAGTACACTGCCTGGTAGTAGAAATATCAAGAACTCATACGCATAGTGGAATGTTGCTCCGTTGGCTCCTAAAAGACCTAAAATAGGTTTCAAGAAAACGACCAAAAGAAAAGAAACAGGAAGAGTGATACTTAGTTGCAAGAGTAATGCATTTCCTAAAATCTTTTCAGCACTCTGTTTATCTCCTTGTCCCATGTATATGGAAATCCGACTAGCAGATCCTGCACCAATAAGCATCCCCATGGCTGTAATCAAAGTCATCACAGGAAGAGCAATCCCAATGGCAGTCATGGCATCGTCGCCCAGATTAGGTGCATTTCCGATAAA
>JASLEN010000079.1 GCA_030151105.1 Dysgonomonas sp. | reverse complement strand
CACAGCACCAGAGCAGAAACTAAGAGTTTTTTCATAGTGAATATTTTAAAATTTAGTCTAAATAATTTCTGTATTTAAGGTAGTTGGCACAAAAGCCTTATACTACATTTTTCAAATATAAGAATTAATGATTGACAAATAACCTTCTATTAGATGTTATATAGCAATGTGTTCGAACACACAAAGACTAAAAAGAACATATACATCTATATATCAACCACATACACCCCAACCATGAATGCACAAAAAAGCCCCTACTAGTCTCACGACATATAGGGGCTTAAAAAAAATTACTTTTGCTTTAAAAAGTAGTGTATATCTTTAACCTCTTAGTACGATACTCTGCTTGGCATCACAGCCATCATAATATCCATATTTTGAAGCTCTTGCATCATCTTAGCTTGGTTATATGCTTCTTCGCCCATCCACATTTTAGTGAAACTAGCCGAAGCATCTCCCATAGATTTTTCTAACAATTGAGTCATAAAATCTTTAGTAGCAGGAAACTTAGCTGTCTTATAATCTTCAAGTTTAGCCTTTTCAGCAGCTATTTTTATAGCATCTTCCAGACCTCCTAGTTTATCTACCAAACCTAGTTCTAGTGCTTGTTTTCCTGTCCACACACGTCCTTGACCAATTGCGTCTATTTGCTCATTTGTCTTATTACGACCAGTAGCACAACGAGTTAAGAAAGTATCGTATCCTCTTTCAATATATTTTTGCAACATTTCAGACTCCTCTACATTGAAACCTCTTGACTGAGCGCTCAATAGGAACGGAATACCGAAGGTGCGACCTCCAAAGTTTCCGTGTTTGTTTGTTTGAACTCCATCAAACGTAACGCCCATCATTTTAGCCAGTTCTGTTCCCTCTGGAATAAGACCAAAAATACCGATAGAACCTGTGATGGTAGTTGGCTCAGCCACAATAACATCTGCCCCTGCCGAAATATAATATCCTCCCGAAGCTGCATAAGTTCCCATCGAAACAATTACTGGTTTCACTTTTTTCACCTCTTCTACAGCATTCCAAATCTGCTCTGAAGCATAGGCACTTCCACCTGGCGAGTTAACTCTGAAAACAACGGCTTTCACCTTTTTGTCATCTTTCAGTTTCATCAATTCATTTACATATTCTTTTGCCGTAATAACGGTTCCACCCATAAGCGATGGTCCACCCATTTCGTCGCCCATAATTGCACCATCTGCATAAAGAACTGCAATCGTGTTTTTAGATTCGTTCTTATCGTTGAAAGGTACGGAAGACATATTAGAAACTGATGCTAATTTTAGTTTTTTATCTGTCTCAATTCCAACCTTTTCCTTCAAATATTGCTCTACCTCAGTAACGTACATCAAGGTATCAATCATTTTGTAATCTACCAAAGTTTTTGGCTCCACAAATGTTAAGAATTCATCAGCATAGGCATTCAATTTCTCAACTGGCACGTTTCTACTTGCCGAAATATTGGTCAACCAATGACTCCAGATATCTCCAAGGAAAGATTGAGTTTGCTCACGATTGGCGTCACTCATTTTGTCTTGAATATAAGGCTCAACAGCAGATTTGAATGTTCCTACTTTGAATACTTGGAATTTCACTCCTAGTTTTTCGAACATTCCACGTTGAAACTGAATAGTGCTTCCCAATCCCGAAAAGTCGAGCGAACCTTGTGGATTCAAAATCACTTTGTCAGCCATAGAAGCCAAATAATAAGTACCTTGCGAATAGTCATCGCCATAGGCAATCACAAATTTGTCAGACTCTTTGAAATCTAGCAAAGCCTTGCGAATAGGCTCTAGTGCAGCAATACCTGTGCTCATAGAACCACTCTTGAGGTAGATTCCTTTTATATTGTCATTTTCTTTTGCTTTTTTGATAGCATCAACCATATCATCAATGGTTGTAGATGACGACTCGCCAAAGAGAGCCCCAAATGGATTGTCCACTTTTTTCTCAGTGATAGAACCGCTAAGGTCGAGCTTCAAAATTGTATTTTCTTTCAAGTCATATTTAGCAGACGAACCGCTGCCTGCACTTGCAATCAGTCCTCCAATGATTAGCATACCTATAAGGCTCATTAGCCCTAGTCCGATCAGCACTCCAAGGGTGGAGGCAAGGAGAGTTTTAAAAAAATTCTTCATCGTTTTGTAATTTATTATTGTTCTACTTATTTTATTTTTCGTCTTTTTCGTCTTTTTCGTCTTTTTCGTACTTCAGTATATCACCTGGCTGGCATTCCAGCACTTCGCAAATGGCTTCTAGCGTATTGAATCGTATTGCCTTTGCTTTTCCCGTTTTGAGAATAGAAAGATTGGCTGGCGTAATGCCTACCCGCTCCGAGAGCTCATTGAGTGACATTTTGCGCATTGCCATCATCACATCCAAATCTACAACAATTGCCATATTTCACTCTTTATTAAATTGTTAAATCTTGCTCTTCCTTCATAAAGAGTCCCACTCGCAACACTTCGGCTAAGAAAAGAATCACAAGACCAAGGATGAGAGGTGTGAAATTGGGCATCGAAAATACTATTTTATATCCTTCTATATTAATCAATTGTTTAGCAATTAAAACATGCAATATCTTAATCATAACAGATGCTAAATAATATGCCACCACAATCCATCCTATTCTTTTGAGCCTTCGAAGCACCTTAGGATCATACATTTGCCCTTTTCTAATTGTATTAACAATAGAGAAAAACAGGAAAGGAATGTAGAAAATCACGCCCATTGCTATGACACTCAACACAAGCATCACCACTTGATAAAACACATAGCCCGTAGGTGTATTTGTTTGCTCAACTATTTGCCTAGCTGTTAATGAATTATATTCAATAAAGGTATTTGCCTTATCAACATTTGCCAATAATGGAGTTGCAAATTTCCAAGACCCATCAACAGGAATAACATCTAAATGTAGATAAAGAAATTTTGTTTCCCCATAACGAGCTGACCCTTCTCTAAAACCCGCCTTGAATGCCTCTTCAAAAGATTCTGACTCATCTATCACATACAATATCATCATGCATGCATATGCAACAGCAAGTACAATAGCGTAAAATTTTATCTTCTTATCCATAACTCAGAATCTTTTGTAATTCACTTCTACAAAAGAATAAATATTATCCGATACTCGCAAATTATTTATCGAAAAACGATAAATAATTATTCTTAAACAGTTCTCAGATATTTGTAACGGGGATCGTAAATTTAAAATAATCTAACATTTGCTTCAAATTCACATTTTCATCCACTAATATTGTACATATATTCACACAAAAATAGAATGAAACAACTTGATATATTAACTACCCAAAGGCTGCATCTGCGCCCTTTGACACTTGATGATGCAGAATCACTTTTTTCCTACTTTTCGATAGATGAAGTGATGACTTATTATGATTTAGAGACATTTAGGTCTGTGGATGAGGCGGAAAAATTAATCAATATTTGGAACAATCGCTTCGAGAATGACGAAGGTTGCCGTTGGGCTATTACCTTGAAGGAAGACACCTCCAGAGCCATTGGTACATGCGGCTTTCACAACCTTTCGACAGAGAATAACAGAGCAGAAATAGGTTACGAATTTCATCCAGACTATTGGGGCAAAGGTCTTGCAACCGAAGCCTCCAAAAAATTGATAGACTATGGATTCAATACGCTACACTATCGTCGTTTGGAAGCCTTTATACACCCTCATCATGGCGCATCGAGAAAGGTTTTACATAAATCGGGAATGGAAACGGAAGGAGTGCTCAGAGAATATTTCTTCGAAAAAGGAGTATTTGTTGATGCCGAAATCTTAAGTATCTTGAACCCAAATAGAAAATAAACTCGTAGCGCTATTTTACTCTAATATTATTTGTACTTTAGTGCAAAAGTACGAAAAACTGAATGGAACGAAATAAGATCAGAGCCCAACTCACACTTAAACCTGTAACTTTAAAACACTTAGACCAATTCAACGAATTGCTGCGCTATGTGTTTCAAGTAACCAATAGCGAACTAGAAGAAAGTGGTTACGAAGACGGTGAGATAGTGCGTGCCAAACGCCCAATTCTCAAGAGTGCAGAGGTTTTTGGCTGGTTCAATGGTGAGCAACTGGTGTCTCAAATCTGCATCTATCCTTGCAAAGTGAACATCCACGACAAGATTTTTTCGATGGGTGGCATCACTGGCGTAGGCACATATCCCGAATATACGGAGATGGGCTTGATGAGTGCCCTCATTAAGAGAGCTTTAGAAAAGATGCGAGAGAGTAAACAACTTGTTTCGTACCTCTATCCCTACTCCATTCCATATTATAGGAATAAGGGTTGGGAAATTATGTCCGACCATTTAACATTCAAGTTAAAAGATTCGCAAATACCTGAACAAAAGAAAGTTAAAGGATTCGTAGAACGTCAACCAATCGACCATCCAGACGTCATCAAAGTATATGACAATTTTGCACTTTCCAATCATGGTGCATTGCTGAGAGGCAAACTAGAATGGGAAGAATATTGGCGCTGGGACAATGAGGAAGAGCGAACGGCGGCAATATATTACAATGCCAAGCACGAGCCAATGGGCTACATGTTTTATTGGATTGCCGACGATATTTTTCATATCATGGACATTGTCTATATGAATCAAGAGGCTAGAAAAGGGCTTTGGAACTTCGTCAGAGCGCACGATTCGATGATTGATGAGGTTCAGGGGCATATATACAAGAATGAGCCTCTGTCTTTTATGCTAGAAGATGGGCAAATTTCGGAGACGATAGAACCTTACTTTATGGCAAGAATAGTGGACGTTTTCGATTTTTTGAAAGAATACCCATTCAAGGAGACGAAGTCAATAGAGCCTTTCCACTTCGTTGTAACTGACCCTATTGCCGACTGGAACGAGGGCATTTTTTCGATCTCTACCGACACAAAAGGCAAAGTCAAAATATCGCAAGACAAGATAGGCAAAGCGGTCTATATCAACATACAAACCTTGACGTGTATGCTACTTTCTTATCGTCGTCCTTCATATCTGCACAAGGTAGAACGTCTAAAAACAGATGCAGAAACACTAAGCACCTTGCAACGAATTATTCCGAACGAACAGCCTTATTGGGGCGATTATTTTTAATAAAACCTATCGCAATATATTAATATCTCCCCCCTCATTATACTTTTTCCCCTCAGACCCAACAGCTTGAATACTATAATAGTACACACCTGGATTGACCAACTTGCCACCATATCTTCCGTCCCAGCCTTCGGCAGGATTGCGAGATTCCCAAACCTTGTTTCCCCAACGGTTGAAAATCGTGATATGATATTTGACAATTGATTTGTAATAGACTTTAAATTCGTCATTAGAGCCTGGCGAACTACCTGGAGAGAAGAAATTAGGAATTGATAGTTCTGAAATACTAATATCGACCTCTGCATTAGTCGTTGCCACACAAGATGACTCGGCATTTGCGACCTCTAGCTTCACCTCATATTTTCCAGCTTGTTCAAATGTGTACGAAAAATCTTTGTCCGTATAGCGTGCAATGGGATTTTCCATGTCTTTTTTATCATACACAAACCATGTATAAAAATAGACAACAGGCTCATTCCCATATCCATAAAAATCAATATCGACAGGGGCAGAACCACCTAAAGCATCTCCATCTTGCCCCTCATTTTCAACCTCTTCCTTCACTTGAATAGCCTGCATATGAGCTTGAACAGCAACTGCTTGATATTCAGAAGAAGTTACAGAAACCTTCTGATTAAATTTCGTAGCGAATTGATCGCCACTCAACGTAAACTCTGTATTCATCAAGGGCAAATCATCACCTGTGAGAATTATTTCAGTTCCTGTCAAACCTCTTGAGATAACTATCTCTTTTTCTCTAAAGCGATGCTCATTCCACTCCAGATTCTTATATTTCAACTCGTACTGCCTAGCAATAGTCTTCACCTGTCCAGCAGTTCCTCTATACTCTAAGGCATCACTATTGTTGGTAATAAAAAGCTTCAAAGCCTCACATTTGTCTGCTGCTTCCACAGGCTCAATGCTCTGCAAACGTGAAGGATGCTGACTATAATCAATAATCCAAACGGCAAGCATTTTACTATTATCCTCTACCAACAAACCTCTATCGTCCTGCAAATTAGAGATGGTATATATAGTTTTACTTCCCGATGAATTACTCGTAGAACTTATAGGAGTTTTATCACCAATAGAATTCTCATAGGTATAAAAATTTACTCGATTGCCAGTTTCAGTTTCGTATGAGATACTAGCCCCCGACAGCGTTTTGAATACGATAATCTTCTCCAAACCCACCTCTGGTTTTGTAGAATCATCATATTCTCCAGTGATTGTAAACACATTATTTCTTGTCCATTGCGCTTGCCCTAAAGCTGAGAAAGTAATCGCAACAATCAAAAATAAAATCTTCTTCATATATTCTACAAGTTTAAGGTCTCCAGACCTATCCATCAGTTATCTAAGTAAACGTTTACTGATAATTATACATAAAGCACAAAGCCCTCTATCTATAACGGATAGAGGGCCTTTTTATTATCAATTCAGAAGAAATAGGAATCTTAGATTACCCCAAATTTCTTGAATATTTTTCCAATTTTGTCAAACGAAATATCAATTTGCTCCTTCGTATGTGTTGCCATCAACGAATAGCGAATAAGCGTATCGTTAGGTGCAACAGCTGGTGCAACCACAGGATTCACAAAAATTCCTTCATCAAAAAGAATTTTAGTAATCATAAATGTTTTTTCGTTATCTCTAATAAATAGTGGAATAATAGGTGTAGAAGTGTGACCTATTTCACAGCCCATACTCCTGAAACCATCTAAGGCATAATTAGTTAACTTCCACAAATTCTCAATTCTCTCTGGCTCAGCAATCATAATATCTAATGCTGCACTTGCTGCCGCAGTAGCTGCTGGCGTAGCGCTGGCAGTAAAAATATAAGCTCTAGAATTGTGACGAAGATAGTCTGTGATAGTGCTATTAGCAGCTACGAAACCTCCAATAGACGCTAACGACTTACTGAATGTACCCATTATCAAGTCCATATCATCAGTAACTCCAAAGTGGTCGTGAGTTCCTTTTCCACTAAAGTTTCTACCTAAAACACCTAGCCCGTGTGCCTCATCAATCATGATGTTGGCATTATATTTTTTCGAAAGTGCAACTATTTCTGGCATATTAGCCACATCGCCTTCCATACTGAATACTCCATCTACTACAATTAGTTTCACCTTATCTGGTTCACATTTTTGTAGTTGTTTTTCTAGAGAATCCATGTCATTGTGACGGAATTTCAAAGTCTTAGAGAAAGACAATCTGTGTCCTTCGATGATAGAAGCGTGATCTAATTCGTCCCAGATAATATAATCTTCTCGACCTGTGATACATCCTAGTACCCCTTGGTTGACATTGAATCCTGTTGAATATACGATAGCATCTTCTTTTCCTACAAAGGCAGCTAGTTTTTTCTCCAATTCGACATGAATATCCAGCGTTCCGTTCAAGAATCTTGACCCTGCCATTCCTGTACCATATTTTTTGGTCGCATTTACAGCAGCTTCAACTACTTTGGGGTGATTTGTTAGTCCTAGATATGCATTGGAACCGAACATCAATACTCTCTTGCCATTGATAACAACCTCAGTATCTTGTTCACTTTGGATTTCTCTAAAATAAGGATAAAAACCGGATGCTCTAGCATTGCGTGCTGCATCAAACCGGTATAACTTCTCGGTTAATAAGTTCATAGTTTTATAACAAAATTTATTATAACTGCCCTGATTATGTTAAAAATTATCACACAAAAGCAGGCTGCAAACTTACTTATTTTTTTTCATAATGTTCTAAAGAAGTCTAGATATTTTAAAAAACGTCTATTTATATAATCTTTAAGAACAAAGTCTATAGGCTTTGCTGCTTTTTTTCTTAATTTTGTAATTCTCGTGCCATATATTTATTGTATATAGTACACTCAAAATATTTTACAGACTAGCAAATGCGGTCAGAAACGTGGTTTAATGAGCAAAAAGAATAAAGAACAAAGCGAATTTTGGAAAAAAGTTCACTTCAAATATAGGCTATCTGCCATCAACGAAAATACCTTGGAGGAAGTATGGAAGATAAAGGCTTCTATATTTTCGGGGGCAGCAATAGTTTTGATAGTTGCATTTGCATTGATTGTGGTAACCTCGGTTATCATCATTGCCACTCCCATCCGCTACTACTTGCCTGGGTATATGGATGTAGAGATTAGAGAGCAAGCCGTAAAATCGGCTATCAAAATAGACTCTCTGGAACATGCTATGCAATTTCATGATGCGTATGTAAGCAACATCAAGAATGTGCTTGCTGGCAAGCTGATTGTAGATTCGATAACAAGAATGGACTCGGTTTTTGTGGCTGAGGATGATCCTACGCTTGAAAAGAGCGAGCCAGAAAGAGAGTTTACAGCTAGATATGCCGAACAAGAGAAATATACCCTTGGAGTATTTGCTCCCTCTAATATCTCGAGTGGAGGATTGTTTTATCGCCCTGTAAAAGGAGTTGTTATAGAGCAATTTAACTTGAATAAAAAGAATTATAAAATAGTGATACAAACGGCTCAAACCGAATCGGTGTTGTCGTCGCTTGAGGGCACTATTATACATACTGGATATGACGTAGAAACCTCCTATACCATCCAGATACAGCATAAAAATGGATACATCTCTATCTACAAGGGTTGTACACAGCTTGTGAAAAAAGTGGGCGACAAAGTCCGTACAGGCGAGGCCATTGGTGTGATAGAGGCAGAAGGAAATGGTGACGAAAAAAGAGGAGGTCGCTTGATTTTCGAATTGTGGAATAAAGGAATTCCAACCAATCCCGAAACCTACATTACCTTTTAAATTATAACATGGAACAGAAAAAAAGAAGCATCGCAATTCTTGGCTCCACTGGCTCTATTGGGACTCAAGCGTTGGATGTGGTAAGAGAACATTCAGACCGTTTTGAAATATATGCTTTGACGGCTAACAATAGTGTTGAGCTATTGATAGAGCAAGCAAAAGAATTTGAGCCAGAGGTAGTTGTAATTGCCAACGAGGCTAAATATGATATTCTAAAAGAGGCTCTCAAAGACCTCCCGATGAAGGTGTGGGCTGGCGAAGACGCCATTGCGCAAGTAGTAGAGAGCGAACCCATTGATATGGTGCTGACTGCCATGGTGGGCTATTCGGGTTTGAGACCTACTATCCATGCCATTAAAGCAAAAAAAGCAATTGCCCTTGCCAACAAAGAAACGCTTGTAGTAGCTGGTGAACTGATTGTAGATCTTGCTCTAGAGCATCAAGTGCCTATTTTGCCAGTTGATTCGGAGCATTCCGCAATTTTTCAATGTCTTGTAGGCGAACAATCACCTATTGAGAAGATATTACTAACAGCGTCTGGTGGTCCATTCCGCAATCATACGATGGAACAACTAGCAACCGTGACCAAGGCTCAAGCCCTCAAACATCCCAATTGGGAAATGGGAGCAAAAATCACCATTGACTCTGCATCGCTGATGAACAAAGGCTTTGAAATGATAGAGGCTAAATGGTTGTTCAATGTTTCGCCTGACGATGTTGAGGTTGTTGTACATCCCGAATCCATTATTCACTCCATGGTTCAGTTTGAGGATGCATCTATCATTGCGCAACTTGGGTTGCCCGATATGCGTCTCCCTATTCAGTATGCGTTGGCATATCCAGAGCGTTTGAAATCGAGTTTCAAGCGACTAGATATTTTTGAATTAGGCAAAATGACTTTCGAAAAGGCTGATATGAATAAATTCAGAAATCTTGCCTTTGCCTACGATGCTGCACGCACCAAAGGAAATATGCCTTGCATCTTGAATGCTGCCAACGAAGTGGTTGTTGCTGCATTTTTGCAAGACAAAGTAGGATTTTTGCAAATGAGCGATATCATCGAAAAAACGATGCAAAAAACAGCGTTCATCAAAACTCCAACCTACGAAGACTATGTGGCTACCGATGCCGAAGCACGACGCATAGCACAAGAATTTATATAAAAAAAGAAGACTAAAAAATAGGAGAAACGCTCTCCTATATATAATTATATATGGAAACATTTCTGATAAAAGCCGTACAATTAATTCTCAGCTTGTCTATTCTTGTGGTTATCCACGAGTTTGGACATTTTTTATTTGCAAGGCTATTTAAAATACGAGTAGAAAAGTTCTACTTATTCTTCGACCCTTGGTTTTCACTATTCAAGTTCAAACCCAAAGGTAGCGACACCGAATACGGAGTTGGTTGGTTGCCTCTTGGTGGATATGTAAAAATATCGGGCATGATAGACGAATCGATGGACAAAGAAGCTATGGCACAAGCTCCCAAATCTTGGGAATTTCGCTCCAAACCAGCTTGGCAGCGTCTGCTAGTGATGGGTGGCGGTGTACTTTTCAACTTCATCTTGGCAATGATTATTTACTCCATGATTCTTTTTTCGTGGGGAGATGTCTATATGCCTGTCAAGGATCAGAAATATGGAATGGAGTTTTCGGAGACTGTCAAAAGAGCTGGTTTTCAAGATGGTGACATCATACAGCTTTTAGATGGCAAAGAGATGAATCTACACTTTGGCATTATTGCAATCAATGATATGATGAGCCTGATGGACGCCAAAGAAGTGGTAGTAGAGCGCAATGGCAAACTAGTTACTATTACCCTTCCAGATGATTTTGGAAATCAAATAGCTGCCAACAAAGGAGATGAAGCACCATTCACATTCATTCAGCCTACGGTTGTAGATAGTGTCGTGCCGCATTCGGTAGCAAATAGAAACGGAATATTAAGAGGAGATAGCATATTCAAAATCAATGACGTTGAGGTAACTAGCTTTGCTAAAATGCGTAGAGAAATCATCAAAAATGCTGACTCTACTACAATGAATATTCAGTTTTATAGAGATTCAGCAATTCATAGTATCAATGTTCATGTGAGCAAAGATTCTCTGCTGGGCGTAACGATGATGCATGGTCCTGTTATCAAAACTGACAATTTCACCTTCTTCGAGTCCTTCCCCGCAGGCATTCACAGAGGTGTTGAAACACTGAAAGCTTACGCTTCACAAATGCGTTTCTTCTTCACCAAAGATGGTGTAAGCAATCTCGGTGGCTTTGGATCCATTGGCGGAATGTTTCCTCCAGTATGGGATTGGTATTCTTTTTGGACAATGACTGCATTTCTTTCGATAGTTCTAGCATTTATGAATATATTGCCAATTCCTGCCTTAGATGGTGGACACATCATGTTCCTACTTTATGAGGTGATAACAAGGCGAAAACCGAGCGAGAAATTTATGGAACGGGCACAAGTGGCAGGCATGCTCTTCCTCTTGGTGCTGATGCTGGTAGCTAATGGAAATGATGTAATACGTGCAATTTTTGGATAAAAAAAACAGACTAAAAATGAGTTTGACAAAATATATAAAAGAAGGGCAAACAGCCTTTTCGTTCGAGATACTTCCTCCCCTCAAAGGGAACAGCATAGAGAAGGTCTATAGCATTGTGGACAAACTAATAGAGTTTGACCCTAAGTGCATTAATATCACCACTCACCACAGCGAAAACTTGTATAAGGAGATGCCCGATGGCACTATCCAGAAATACAATACACGCAAGCGTCCAGGTTCGGTGGCTATTGCGGCTGCTTTGCAAAACAAATATAAGGTGCTGGCTATTCCACACATGATTTGCAAGGGCTTTACGCAAGAAGAAACAGAGTATGCACTCATCGATCTCGATTTTTTAGGAGTAAATAATCTTCTTCTATTGAGAGGTGATGCAAACAAGCTAGAGTCAAGCCAGTTGGAAGGAAACAAGAATGAATATGCGACTGATTTGCAGTTGCAGGTCAACAATTTCAATCAAGGAATTGCCGTAGATGGCTCAACATTTACCAAGCCAGAAACTCCTTTCTCGTATGGAATGGCTTGTTATCCAGAGATTCACGAGGAAGCACCCAACATGGATTCTGACATCAGATACATGAAAATAAAACAGGATGCGGGAGCTGAATATTTCATAACTCAAATGTTTTTTGACAACCAAAAATATTTCCAATTTGTTGAAAAATGCAGAGAAGCGGGAGTCACAGTACCTATTATTCCAGGCTTGAAACCTATTGGATCTTTGAAGCATCTTTCTATATTGCCTAAAGTATTCAGGTCTAGCATTCCGCAAGATTTAGAAATGGCGTTGCGTGCTTGCAAAGACGATGCTGCAGCCAAAGAAGTAGGCGTGGAATGGGGCATCAAGCAGTGCAAAGAATTGAAAGAATATGGCGTACCAAGCTTGCATTTCTACACTTTGATGGCAACAGAAAGTGTGAGAAGAATAGCAAAAGAAGTTTTCTAAGGTCGAAGATACATTCGAAATGTTAGTAATTACGTTAACTAATAAAAAAACAAGGAGCAAATATGTTTAAAGATATTGTAGGACAGGACGATATAAAGGAAAGACTAATCTCTTCGGTAAAACAAGGGAAGGTTGCCCATGCGCAGCTTTTTTGTGGACCAGAGGGAGTTGGCAAACTACCTTTAGCCATTGCCTATGCTCAGTATCTCAACTGCTTGCACCCTACCGATACGGATGCCTGTGGCACTTGCGCTTCGTGTAGCAAGTATGCAAACTTGGCGCATCCCGATCTTCATTTTGTGTTCCCAATTGTTCAAAAGAAGCAACAAAAGAAAGAGCTTTGCGACGATTATATTGAGGAATGGAGAGACTTTCAAGCAAAGAATCCATATTGCAATCTAAGTCAATGGCTCAATTTTATAGATGCTGAAAATTCGCAAGGATTAATCTATTCTAGGGAGAGTGGCGAAATCATTAGAAAATTGAGCCTCAAGATCTATGAGGCTAAATATAAAGTAATGATTATTTGGCTGCCCGAGCGTATGAACGAGGAGTGCGCCAACAAAATTCTGAAAATAATAGAAGAACCACTAGGAACTACTGTTTTTATTTTGGTATCGGATGCTCCCGACAAAATAATAGGGACTATTCAATCTCGCTCTCAACGAATTAATATTCATGGAGTTGAGAAAGATGCTATCACCAATAAGTTGGTTTCAGAATATGGCATTGCCCAAGATGAGGCTCAAAATATTGCACATATCTCAAAAGGTAGTTATCTTAAAGCCCTGCAAACGATAAGTTTGAATGAAGAACATAAATTTTTCCTTGATCTTTTTATTGGCATGATGCGTGCATCTTATGCTCGAAATATCAAGGAGATAAAGAATATAGCTGACAAAATATCGACAATAGGACGAGAAAAACAACGCAGTTTTTTAGCCTATGCACAAAACATGGTGCGGGAGTATTTTGTTAGTAACTTACAACAAGATGAAATAGTATATCTAGCCAAGGATGAGGCTAGCTTTGGTGTGCGTTTTGCACCCTTCATCAATGAGAGAAATATAATCGGTTTCATGGACGAACTCGCTTTGGCTGAACGTCATATAGAGCAGAACGTGAATGCCAAGATGGTGTTTTTTGACCTATGTCTGAAGAACACTATGCTTTTGAAATCATAATATAAACCCACGAAGTCGTTAGAAGGGACTTCGATTTTTTTTAACAGATTTAATAAATAAATGGATAACAATATAGACCCCAATAAAACAATTACCATGTTCACAGACTGTCTGGGAACGTGCAAAACGCCCATCGGCTGCACCTGTGGTAAGAGAAAACCCAAAAAAGAAAGTGCTGACAGCGAACCAAAAGCTTTTGCACCACAACGAATAATAGGCATGGCAGAGGCAAAATCGTCATCGAATACGAGCCTCTTGCAAAAAGAAATCTCGCAACCAGCAAGACTATGTAGCTGCGGAAGAAGCGAAACTGGACTATGTGGATGTAGTAGCAAAAAAGGTGGTTCGTGCTGTTCTGGAACTAATAAGCTAGAGGTTTACAACTGGTTAGAGGATATGCCAGACATTATGAACGAGTCCAAAATGGTGGAAGTTCAATTCAAAAATACGAGAAAAGAATATTATATAAACAGCACAAATATAGAACTTTATAAGGGAGATGTAGTTGCTGTGGAGGCTTCTCCAGGTCACGATATTGGTGAAGTAACATTAACAGGAAAGTTAGTGGAGCTTCAAATGAAGAAAACAAACTATCGTGGAGACCTAAAACGTGTGTACCGCATTGCTAAACAGAATGATATTGAAAAATATGAGCAATCTAAGGCTAGGGAGCACAAAACAATGTTGAGAGCGAGAGAGATTGCTGAAGAACTTCAATTGGATATGAAAATCAGTGATGTGGAGTTTCAAGGAGATGGCAACAAGGCTATTTTCTATTACATTGCAGATGGTCGTGTGGACTTTAGACAATTGATAAAACACTATGCATCAGAGTTTAGAGTAAAGATAGAGATGAAACAGATTGGTGCTCGCCAAGAGGCTGGTCGTGTAGGCGGAATTGGTCCATGTGGAAGAGAGCTTTGCTGCTCTAGTTCGATGGCAAATTTTGTATCAGTTTCAACTTCTGCAGCTCGTTTGCAAGACATTCCATTGAACCCGCAAAAACTTGCTGGTCAGTGCGGTAAGTTAAAATGCTGCCTCAATTTTGAAGTAGATACCTATGTAGAAGCACAAAAGAAATTGCCTGCTAGAGATACCGTTTTGGAGACGAAAGACAGTTCGTATTTCCACTTCAAGACAGATATACTTTCGGGACAGATGACCTACTCTACGGATAAACATTTTGCTGCAAACTTGGTTACACTACCTCGTGAGCGTGTTTTTGATGTTATAAAACAAAATAGACGAGGAGATAGACCTCTTACCTTAGTTGACCATGAATTAGAAGTTGAAGAAACAAATAAATCATGTGATATTCTTGATCAAGACAACATTAACAGGTTTGACGACAAGGGGAATAAAGACAGAAGCCGCCGTAACAATAACCGTCGCAAAAGAGCAAATCGTCCAGAGGATCAAAATACTCAAAATAAAACGGAAGAACCTCAAAATAATCAAGAAAATCAGAATAAACCATCTGGTAGAAATCTGAGAAAAAGGGATGATCAGAAACGTGTTATAAATAAGAATAACAATACTCCTCAACCCAACGGAGACATCACTCAAGCATCTGAACAACAGCAACAACAACGTGCTGAACGTAGAAGAAACAATAGAAACGACAAAAATAGACAGCACCGAAATAGGGATAGAGGAAATCAAAATAAACAAAACAGAAACACCAAAAATGAAAGAAGGGATGATAAGCCTACAGAATAAACTGACGCCTTTCCTTTTATCTGCTTTTGTGCTCATTATTGGACTAGTATCCTGTTCTGAGAGAGAGGATTATTACAGATTTGAAGAAATAAAAGGGGCAAATTGGGCTGTAGAGGATGCTCTAACATTTGTGATAGATACGATGGATGTTCAAAGCGATATTCGCTACGATGTATCGGTAGAAATCACTAATAATGTGGACTATCCGTATCAAAACTTATGGTTATTTTCGGAATACAATAAGGATGATTCAACGACTGTGAAATCGCAGAAAGAATTCACCCTCGCTGATGAATTTGGAAGATGGCAGGGTTCTGGTTTTGCATCACTATTTCAGAGTTCGCATCCTGTGCTAAAGTCTGTAAAATTTGAAAAAGGGAAAAGATATCAGATTGCTATTCACCATGGAATGCAAGACACGGTTTTGCATGGCATAGAGAAAGTAGGAATAAAGATTTCGAGGTCAAAATAAGTGCTTAGATCTATTTATTGACCAAAGTATGTCATCAATTATTTACTTTTACTTATAAGAGCATATTATGAAAAAGACAGTATTACTTTTTGCAACTATCATTGCATTTTTAGCTTCATGTTCCAACACTACCAAGAAAGAATGGGTATTGGTTTGGGAAGAAGATTTTAATCAAGAAAATATTGACTCTAATTTTTGGTCAAAGATTCCGAGAGGAGGTTCAGATTGGAACAAGTTTATGACAGATTACGACTCTTGTTATGCTATCCAAGATGGCAACCTCGTACTGAGAGGAATACCAAATACAACGCAAAAAGAAGATACGGCAAAGGTCTTGACAGGTGGTGTTTGGACAAAGGGGAAGAAAGCTTTTCAGAATGGAAGAATTGAATTCAGAGCAAAACTTGACGAGGCTCAAGGTTTTTGGCCTGCAATATGGATGATGCCAGAAGGAAGGGCTTGGCCAGCTGGTGGCGAAATAGATATCATGGAGCATTTGAGCTTTGATAGTATTGTATATCAGACTATTCACACGAGCTACACTTTGGCTGAAAAAGATGGTCCACAGCGTTTTGCAACGTACCCTCTACACCGCAAAGAATACAATACGTATGCTTTGGAATTTTATGCTGATAGTCTCAGATTTTTCACCAACGACAATCTAACTCTTTGCTATCCAAGAGTGGATAGTTTGGGTGCTGATCAGTTTCCGTTTGAGGATGACTTCTACATTCTGTTGAGCAATCAAGTTGGAGGAGGCTGGGTAGGAGATTATAAAATTGAGCAACTTCCTGCAAATATGTATATAGATTGGATACGTTTCTATCAGAAAGAAGAAAAATAAGAACACTATTTGAATAATAAAGAAAAGGACAGAATTGAAATCAATTCTGTCCTTTTTGCTTTTAGATAAAAGATTGTCTTTTTATTTCTTACGAATCTTCATCGCATATCCACCGCCTGGCGCCATTGCTATTTTAAGCTTTTTGTTTGCAGGAATTTGTATCGTTTCTTTCTTATAGTCACGAGCAACTTTATCAGCATTGACTCCATCTTTGAAAATCTCTGCTTCGAAGTTTCCATCGCCCAAGAACGAAAGATCTAATTCAAGTTCACGCTTGTCCCAGTTTGTCAAAGCCCCTACATACCAAGTTGTTCCACTGCGTCTTGCCATCGAAATATGTTTCGTCACTTCACCTCCTAGAGCTACTGTTTCGTCCCATACCGTTGGAATATTTGCAATAAACTCGGTACATTCTTTTTCATTCATATAGTTAGACGGGCTGTCGCACAACATATTCAATGGAGACTCAAAGACTACATATTCAGCCAATTGTCGGCAACGAGTACCTTGACTCATAGCCTCAGAATACACCGC
Organism: Dysgonomonas sp.; assembly: GCA_030151105.1. GTDB lineage: Bacteria > Bacteroidota > Bacteroidia > Bacteroidales > Dysgonomonadaceae > Dysgonomonas. Next base: position 6,928 of record JASLEN010000079.1, on the reverse strand, counting down.
ACGATAGTTCCCCTTAGTTGCATTGCGCATAGCCCCTTGTGTATAATCTACTGGACCAGAAATCATGCGGATAAACGGCATTGTAACATCATAAGTCACCAAATCCGACGTTTCCCACTTCATTTGCTCCAATCCATATACACCTTCAAAGTTGATAACATTGGGCAAAGTACGTTGCAAACCAGTTGGTTTATAACTGCCATGATAGTCAATCAGGAGCTTGTGTCGAGCAGCAATTTCTGCCAAATTATGATGAAAATTAACCATCGCTTGGTCGTCTCTATCCATAAAATCAACCTTGAATCCTTTGATACCCATATCAGCATAATGCTTACAGATTCCTTCCAAATCTCTATTGATGGCATAATATCCAGCCCACAAAATGAGCCCCACATTCTTAGATTTTCCGTATGCAACCAACTCTTCGAGATTGATTTCTGGCACTACTTGCATCAGGTCGGCTTGCTTATTCACAGCCCAGCCTTCGTCTAAAATAACATACTCGATGCCTTGCTCAGAAGCAAAGTCGATATAGTATTTATAGGTATCATTATTGATTCCCGTCACAAAATCGACATTGTATAGATTCCATGTATTCCACCATTCCCAAGCCACTTTTCCTGGTTTTACCCACGAAAAATCACCTTCACTTGGCGTAGCCAATTTATAAACCATATCGTTGTCTAACAAATCTTTATCAGACTCCGAAACCACCAATACTCTCCACGGAAAAGCCGTTGGAGCTGTGATGGATGCAATATAATTTTCAGTAGATTTTACTACACCTTGTAGCATGTTGTGTCCACCTTGTTCAATATCTTTTGGATAGGGAGCAAAAACTCCTTTGAGCGTGGTTGAAGCATTGCCATTGTGAAGATACATTCCTGGATAATTCAACAGGTCAGCCTCCAAGATTGCTACTTTTTTACCCTTTGCACCCTCTGTCAATACTGGAACAAAAGCCAAGCGTTTTGGATCCCAATTGGACAGTTTTTCGTGGGCGTAAACATTTTCGAAAGAGTTATAGAACTGCGTCGTAAATGTTTCATATTTTCGATTTACGTAAGGGATATAAGTCAATTGATCGGCTGGAAAGTTAAATTCCGCTTGCTCATTAACAACTTTGAAAGGCTTTTTGATTGTAGAAACAAAGCGGTAAGCGACTCCATCGTCATAAGCTCTGAAAACAATATTATAGTTTCCTTTAAACCTCACAACCAATTCATTATAATGACTCTGAATAGTCGATTTTTTATAAATAGGCGAGTTAATAATTTCATGCTTACTAGCCTTAGAAGTGCCTGCAACACGTGGATTGACACCAAAACTTTGAGCACCTTCGAGCGTCATCGAGATGGGCGAATGATCTAGTATCAAGTCGTCATCGTGCGAAACTTTATACTCAATTGTTTTATCAACAGCAATGTCTATTTTTAGTTTTCCGTTGGGCGAAAGCACCGAGTATTCTTTTTGGGCAAAAGCACTCAAACAAAAAATAGACAAAATGGACAGAAAAAGTCCTTTTGTAGTCATTTTCATGGATAAAGATTTTTTATTATTTAATGAATTTCATTCAATCTGAGATGCTGAATTTACCAACATTAAAGCGCACTACCAAAAACATTTACAACTTTTTTTAACGAAAACTCTTTCTCAAGACTTCCTGTTACCGCACACATATTTTGCATATTTTCTAAATTCTAGAGCCTTAGAATAAAAAGCTGTTGAAAATATTCAAAATCTTGACAATAAGTTATTATATTTGTGGTTAGAGTACCATGGTTTCAGCTTTTTCCTTTAAAATAAAAGCATGTTTTTTCCAACATTGCTGTTTAGGATTTTGAGTTAAAGATCAAACATCTGGTCATTCTATCCACAAAACTCATATAAAAAAAATTAGAACAATAAATGTTCCTCAAATTCAAATCAAGAAAGACTTTTGGAAGATATAATAAGACTCAACAAAGTGTGGAGACTCTGATAACGATGCAATTAAATTTCAAATTAATATATTAATCAATTACTATGCGTGTATTAAAATACTGTAAACTAGCGGTTATTTCTATACTATTGGCAGGTTTTGCAAGCTCGTGCGGCAACACACCGCAGCAAGTTGAAGAACAAAACTTGACGCAATATATAGATCCGTACATTGGGACTGGCGAACATGGTCACACATTTATGGGAGCAAACGTTCCTTTTGGATTAGTTCAATTAGGACCATCAAATATTTCTCAAGGATGGGATTGGACTTCGGGCTATCACATTTCTGACTCTACAATTTTTGGTTTTAGCCATATGCACCTCAATGGTACTGGAATTGGCGATTTGGGCGACATCAACATTATGCCTGTAATAGGTGAAGTGAAACTTGAAAAGGGAACTCCTGACTCGTATGAAACTGGTATGTACTCTAAATTTGATCGCAAAACAGAAAAAGCTAAAGCGGGATATTATGCTGTTCACTTAGACAGATACAACGTTTCGGCTGAGTTGACAGCTACTAAGAGAGTAGGTTTTCATAAATATACTTTCCCAAAATCTGACGATGCTCGTATCATTGTGGATGTAAATCATGGGTTGAACTGGGATAAACCAGTTGACACTTACCTAATAATGGAAGATGATAAAACGATTTCGGGTTATCGCTTTTCTAAAGGTTGGGCTCACGATCAACGAGTATTCTTCACTGCACAATTCTCAAAACCTATCAAAGCTTTCAGACTACATGATGGTGAGGAAGTGAAAGATGTGAAGGAGCTAAAAGGTGTGAAAGTGATGGGGCAAGCTATCTTTGATACGGAAGAAAATGAAGAAATTTATATCAAAGTGGCTCTATCGCCAACAAGCATCGAAAATGCAAAAATGAATATGCAAGCCGAACTTGCTGGTTGGGATTTTGAACAAACTATTGCTAATGCTGACAAAGCATGGAATGAGGAATTGAACAAAATTCAAATCAAAACTGATGACAATTCTATCAAACGTATATTCTACACAGGAATGTACCATACAATGATTGCTCCATCTGAGTTCTGCGATGTGAATGGTGACTACTATGGTGCTGATCAAAAAATGCACAAGGGAGAAGGTTTTGTAAACTACACAACATTCTCGTTATGGGATACTTATCGTGCTGCTCATCCATTGATGACAATTATTCATCCTGAGAAAATGAGTGACATGATAAACACTATGTTGACTATCTACAAACAACAAGGACGTTTGCCTGTATGGCACTTGATGGGTTGCGAAACTGACTGTATGGTGGGTAACTCTGGTGTGCCTGTGGTGGCAGATGCTATCTTGAAGGGATATACTGGTTTTGACAAAGAGTTGGCTTATGAAGCAATCAAAACATCGATGATGAGAGACGAAAGAGGTCTTGACTTGTATAAAGAATACAAATACATTCCTTACGATAAATGTGAAGAAGCTCTTTCTCACGCAATGGAATATGCTATTGACGACTGGGCTGTAGCTCAAGTGGCTAAACAAATGGGCAAAACAGAAGACTACGAATACTTCATGGACAGAAGCAAGGTGTATAAACACTACTTCGACAAGGAGACTGGCTTCTTGCGTGGAAAAGATTCGAAGGGGAACTGGCGTCCAAACTTCAATCCATTTGAGTCTGTACACCGTGAAAATGACTACACAGAGGGTAATGCTTGGCAATACACTTGGTTAGTTCCTCACGATGTGCGTGGATTGGCAGATCAGTTTGGAGGAAAAGAAAACTTCATCGCTAAATTGGATTCTCTATTCCTTGCTGAAGGACATTTGGGTGACAATGCATCGCCAGATATTAGCGGTCTAATTGGTCAATATGCTCATGGTAACGAGCCTAGCCACCATATCTTGTATATGTATCCATACGTGGGTCAACAATGGAAAACTGCCGAAAAAGTGAGAGAAACACTATATACTCTGTACGCTGATACTCCTGAGGGAATTGCAGGAAACGAGGATGTAGGACAAATCTCGGCATGGTATATTCTTTCTTCTATGGGTCTATATCAAGTAGAACCAGCTGGAGGTAAGTTTATCTTTGGTAGCCCAATCGTTGACGAAGCTGTGATGAAAGTACAAGATGGTAAAACATTTACTATCAAAGCTATCAATAATAGCAAAGAGAATATCTACATTCAAAGTGTGAAACTAAATGGCAAAGAATATAACAAATTCTACATCCTATTTGAGGATATTGCTAAAGGTGGAACACTAGAATTTACAATGGGCAATCAGCCTAACAAGGAGTGGGGTCTTGAGGACTAAAACTCGTTGAGTAACTATATAAGAAACGGGATAAGAGTTTTGCTCTTATCCCGTTTTATTTTTTACTCTAAAGTAATATTTCAATTATTGAGAAGCCTTTTCTAATATTGTTGCAATCTCCGCAAAGCCTTTCTTTTTTGCATGAGTCAGAGCACTTACACCCTGTGAATCGGGAATATTAACATCACATCCAGCCTCCACCAAAACTCTCACAATGTCTGTATGCACCTTACCTCCCGTACCTAATACAACGGCTTCCATAAGTGCCGTCCAACCCAAGTTGTTCACATGATCGATAGGAAATCCTTTGTAATAAGCCAATACCTTCACAACATCCAGATGCCCTTTCTCAGCAGCAGGAATTAAGGCACTACCTCCATATCTATTAAAGACTTTGAAATCTGCTCCATGCTCCAGATATAGGTTCACCAAGTCAAGCATTCCCTCAGCACCAGCATACAGAAACGGACTATTCTTTATATTATCCTGAGCATTCACATTTGCCCCAGCATCTACCAGCACCTTTGCCATGGGCACATTGTTGGCATAAGTGGCAATCATCAATAAGCTACGATTTTGAGAATCTTTTGTCTCCACATCGTGCCCTTCTTTGATTAGGGTTTTCACGTCCTCTATTTTGTTGTTTTTTACGGCTGCAATCATATCATTATCTTTTTCTTCCATCTTCTCTTTTGCATCACAATTTACAAATAGCAAACTAGCAAATATTAGTGTTAATGTTTTACGCATAGGTGTGTCAATCTTTAAGTTAATAAACGAAATCTATCAACTTAAATATAATATATTAAAACTAATTTAATCTTAGATAGACGTTAAAAGATGTTTCAGCGTCGCTCTATCTATTTTAGAAGTCTCAGTCATCGGGATTTTATTGAGCTTGATAAAACGCTTTGCTCTAAAGTGGATAGGTTCAATATTTTCCAAAAAGGCAAGTTCAATATCACCTTCAGCCACCAATACCAAAGCCTCTCCAAACTTAGCATCAGCCTGAGACGAAATCGCAAAAGGAGCGTGAATATAGGGTGCATACAGTCTTTCTACTTCCTCAATCTGAATTTTTATTCCTCCACTATTAATCACATTGTCTTTTCGTCCCAATATTCTGAAACTTCCGTCCCTATTTATTTCGCATATATCATTCGTTTTCAACACTTCGCTCGATACCAAAGGAGCATCAATAATCAAAGTATTTTCATCCGAAAGCGACAAATTAACAGAATCAAAAGGGTAGTAATTATCCGACGCATCCTCTCCATTCAACTTGCGCAAAGCAATGTGAGACAGGGTTTCAGTCATGCCATAAGTGGAAAAAACAGCATGTGGAAAAGTTTTCAACTCCTTTGCCATATCTGCATCAATAGCACCACCGCCTATTATCAAATTCTTAACACGCTGCAAACGCTCCGTTTCCTCTTCGTTTCTCAACGAATTGAAAACTTGCAAAGGAACCATTGCTGCAAAATCAAAATCTATATCGTAACTTTTCAACGGATTGCCACTTGGAGACTCTAAATACAGATCTAAGCCAGCCACCAAAGCACGCACCGTAAACATCTTGCCTGCAATATATTGGAGCGACATACAAAGCAAAGCCTTATCACTCTTCTTCAATTTCAGAAACGAACAAGTGAGCACAGCACTTTGCATCATTCTGCTTTTCTCCACTTGCATTTCTTTAGGTGTTCCCGTTGAGCCAGAAGTCTTTACAGACAGGAATGGAGAATCAGAAAACCAATCTTTTAGGAAGATAAAAAGTTCCTTATAAAATTCAGATTTACTTGCAAATAATGGAGTTGCATCACCTCTAAAATCAGAAGAGGTAAACAATTCACCTTCAACGCATATTGTTTGTTTCGAAATATCTAGTTGAAACATTACCTCAAGTTTAGAATATTATCTAAGTCGAGAGTTCTTACTTGAGAATTATACCACAAGCAATCTCCTCGTATTTCTAATGGCATCGTAATATTATTAGTATATAACGAGCCCGTACCAAGTCCTTGTGGCAATGGATTATCAAAACTCGCACACCATTGAGCAATAGCATTCAGTGCAATATTTGATTCCAAAGCAGAGGTAATCCACCAATCTATATTCAATTCTTCTGCTAACGAAATCCATTCCTCTGAACCGCTCATACCACCATGTAATGAAGGCTTTAGAATAATATATTGAGGACGAATAGTTTCTAATAATTCTCTCTTTTTACGCACATCATTCACACCTATCAACTCTTCATCCAAAGCGATTGGAAGAGGAGTTTCGGCTGTCAACTTCGCCATTACTTCCCATTGTCCAGCCCTCACAGGTTGCTCAATAGAATGTAAATCGAGTTCTGCCAATTGAGATAATTTACTCAAAGCATCCTCTGCTGAAAATGCACCATTAGCATCTACCCTCAACGTAATTTCCTTGGAAGAAAATCGCTGACGAATATGCTTCAAAAGTGCCAATTCATCGTCAAAATTGATAGCTCCTATCTTCAATTTCACACAACGATAGCCTTCTTTCATCTTATTCTCAATCTGTTGCATCATAAAGTCATAATCGCCCATCCATATCAAACCATTGATAGGAATACCTTTTTGACCGAGAGCAAAAGCATTTTCGAAAAGTTTGAAACTATTCT
>JASLEN010000021.1 GCA_030151105.1 Dysgonomonas sp. | reverse complement strand
TAAAGATAGTTATTTGAGACGTTAATATTTTATATATAGACATACAAAAGCCCAGATAACATACCTAGGCTTGAGTTTCCCATATAGACATCATCGATATTATAGTTTTCTTGTCCAGCCTGCAGTCCAGTCATTAGACTCTTGTACAGCGCCTTTGTAGTTCGCCGGAGTAAAGAATGAATCGAAAGACATATCCTTACCACCTTCTACAGTTCCTATATAACCATTTTTGAAAGCTATGGTTTGATTGATTGCATTTCCTTCTTTAGAAGCTAAATCAAGATCAGTTACATTCTCGTAAACAAATGCTGTAGTTGCGTGGATGTACTCTGCTACCGATTTTTTATCCACAAAGCTTTGCGCAGTTTCGTTAGTAGCCACAGTTAATGCTCTTTCTTTGCCCGCAACCAAAGTATTATAAATTTTCACATTAGTGCCTGCACGAAGTCTGATTCCACGTTTTTGATTATTAGTATCATTATTCCCAATCAGCGTAAGGTTTGCCAAAGTTGGGCTAGACACTGGTGTGTTTGCAAAGTTATCTTCACGATTGTCAGCCTCTATCAAGCAGTCTCCATTAGCTGTTCCATTTGCATCTGGAGCAGTTTGATCTTGATACGCCACCCAGAATTGTCCTTTTCCTACCCAACCATCTGTCCAGTCAAAAGAGTCGTCTTCACTTGCAGTAGAAACAAGATACTTTCCATTCACAGTTCCACCAAACCACTCAAATCCATCATCTGCCCCTTTGTATGTTTGCACATATTCGATAGTTGTACCATTTCCAACTCCATACATTGTCAACCCATTAGATTCTTTGGTAGGGCTAAATGCAAATCCAGTGTATTCAAGACGAACGTAACGCAATGTTCCTGAATTATCTTGAGGATCATTTCCTCCAAAGTCAGCATCACCAATTTCTGATTTACCTTTCCCTCCAACTAGATTGATAGGCGCTTTTCCACAAATATGAAGACCGCCCCAAGCTCCAGGCTCTTCTTTAGTAGAAGTCATAACAATAGGTTTGTCTTTTGTTCCTTCTGCTATGATTTGACCACCTTGTTTTACTAGAATATAATCTGGTGCGCCGTCAATAGTGCGTGTCGCTTTGATAGTTACTCCTTCTTCAACAGTTAGGATTGCACCATTCTCAACCTCATATCCACCAATAAGAGCATATGTAGTACCAGCTTTTAGCGTCAATTTCCCTGTCAATTTTCCTTTCAATTCTGTTACTTCCGATGGGTTTGTTGGGTCTATACCCGTATTATCATCATTATCACTGCTACAACTTGTAAACACTAGTCCTACAATTAGACTAAATAATAATCCGATGTTTAAGATTTTCTTTTCCATAATTTTCAATTTTTGTTTTAAGTTATTCTATAGGATAAGTTTCCTGTTTTATTAGAAATCCATTGAGAAACCGACTCCCACAGACATCCCTTTTTTATAGTATTCTACAATTTCTTTTTTTCCTGTATCAGCCACTTTCTGACTGAATTTTTGTTTTTGATTGATAAGATTCTTTAGTTGAAATTTCACCTTCATTTTCTCGTTTAAGTTATAGACACTCACAAAGTCGAGCGAGTGAAAAGCTTCTTCCATCACATTATTAACTCCACCTATTCCTACCGAACTTATTCGAGGTCCTTGTACGTTGTACACCAATGAGAATGAACCTTCTTTCTCTCCTCTAAACTTTGGAGCATAGTTTACATCTAAGTTGATCAAATATGGAGACGCTCCTTGCAATTCTCTAGAGTGGTCGGTATAGGTACTATTTTTGGGAAGCGAAATGTGAGTATAGATGTATGAAGCATTGAAATCCACTTTCAGGTCTTTTGTTATTTTCTTTCTGATTTCTAGCTCCAAACCAGCCGCAGTTCCTTTGTCCACATTTCTAAAGCTCTGAATAAGTGAACCTGAATACTCTAATATTTTTTCGATTGGATTTTCCAAATGCTTATAATAAGCTCCCAGAGAGAACATATCTCCTCCTTTACTAAAATATTCGTAACGAACATCAAGGTTGGTATTATACCCATTTTGAATGTCAGCATATCCACGAGAGGTAATTCCCCCGTAAGATTCTTGATACTCAAATGGCGCCATCTCTAAGAATGAAGGTCTTGTAATGGTACGTGACGCACTAAAACGAAAGTTTTGGTTATCGTTATGTGTAAATTTCAGATTCAGTGCTGGGAAAAAGTCATCAGCATCTAATTTCTGCTTTTGTTCTGCTGCGGCATCAGTCCAGTAACGAACCGATTGTGAAGCATGCTCAAAGCGAACACCTCCTGCAACAAGTAGTTCTTTGATGGGATAGAATTCAAAATCGACAAAGGCTGCTGCAATATTTGACTCTGCAAAATACTTGTTACGAGGCTGCGAGTTTTTGTTAATACTAATATTTCCATTCGCAATATTCTCTTGATTGAGATATCCATTTGTATTGTAAATATCATCTATTTGCGGATTAATGCCTTTTACATTATAGTAGAAATTGGCAGAGTAAAAGTCTCTCGATTTGTCACGAACAGACGTTCCCAGTCTTATAAAGTTTGGAGTTTCAGCTTTATTCAAGTTGTATTTAACTTTCAATTCTCCATTCCATTCATCCTCAAACAATTCTCCAAAGTAACGCATTGTCTCTTGTTGATTGAGTTTGAATAAAGAAAGTGAGTTGTCTGTGTTTTTGGCAAACATCACTTGTCTTCTGTCTGGCTCGTCACTTGTTGTTCTTCCGTAAGAGAATTGCCAATCCGTAAATAGTCGCCCTCCAAATTCATGCTTACCCGTGATCTGATTATTCAGCAATGAGTAGATATGATAAATACTGTTACTTCCAATCAGATTGTTGCCCTCTGCATCCACTCCATCACGTTGTGTAAAGATATCTTCTGTATTGTTCACATACATAATGTTGTATGACAGCATATCGTTGTTTCTCAAAGAATAGCTCAACTGGGCAAGCGATGTAAAAGTTGTTTCGTAATGATATTGGTCATAATCAAATCGCTCTCTGATAACACCTTGTGCATTCATCAATGATGTATAAGCATTTTCGTGCAACACATATTCGTTATTGAAATTGGCTGCAACCATTGCATTCAGTTTCTGTCTGCCTATTTTCCAAGATTTTCCTGCACCAAACTCTACTCCAATCTCTGGCGCTGCCGTATTTCTATCTATAGAAAAGCTTGTTCCAAAAGGGTCACGTTGTTTAGAATAATCTCCAAAATTGTCTGAATGCATATTCTTCACATTTTTAGACAGTTTCAATTCATTCGCAATTCCTAGAAAAGGAACACCTTTACCACCTTTATCTGATGAATAGAAATCTTTGAACATCACGTTTGTTCTTCCTCCTGTTGACACTCCAAACGTTACGAAGTCTGCACCTATATTTTCTTTAGTCTCTACATTGATATGCGCCCCTGAGTAATCTCCAAATACGGATGGCTCGTACACTTTACTCACAGTCACATTCTTGACAACTGTAGTTGGAAATAAAGTCAATGGAATCAGTTTATTATCAGGATTGGGCGATGCAATAGGGAATCCATTGAGCGAAGTCATGCTATATCGGTCTCCTAGCCCTCTCACAAACACCTTACTATTACCCTCCATAGAAATACCTGTGATTTTCTTGATACCATCGGCAACAGTAGAAAGCCCTTTGGCGGACATTTCTTTCACTCCAATATGCTCTACTGCAACCGAAGCACTTTGACGTTCCATGGTCAAAGCGCGTTCTCCCTCCAGATTCTTTCGAGCTACAACAATCACTTCTCCAAGATCAGTCACAGACTCCTTCAGACTCATATCTAGAATTTTTGTCTCGCCTCGCTTTATCTCCACATCTGCATATTCAAGCGGATTGTAAGAGATATAAGAAGCTACTAGGGTATATTTTCCTGGTGCAACTTCTAATTGATAGTTTCCATCAAAATTGGTAATAGTACCTGTGGTTGTGTTTTTTAGCGATATAGTAACACCAGCAAGGCTCTCGTTCGTTTTGGCATCTTTTACAGAGCCCTTGAAAAGGGTTTGTGCGTTTAGTAAATTTGATGTTAAGAGTAATAAGCTAATTAAAAAGATATATTTAACCTTACTCATGTGTGGAAATTTGCCTTCGTTCATAGTTTATTTTCTTCTTGTTTTATTTTCATCAGCAAAAGTCCTGAATCATTATTACAGAATGAAGTCTAAAAAATGAAGAGAATGCAATGATTCTGTTACGCTCTTCGTAACGTTAAAATCTAGGCATTTCTGCAAATAAGCTCGACTTAATTCTATAATATTAAGTAGCTTTGCAGCTTATAAAATATCTCATCTGTCATTTTCAAATAGATAGACAAAAGGAGAGAAGAGTTACGACAACAATAATTTTATTAACAATATGAGAAATATTTGCCCTAAATGGCTTCTTGCAATAACGATTGCATTACCACTTTTATTTATGCTATCATGTAGTGACAGCGACAACGATCCCACTATTACAGGTAAACCCGTTGTAGTCTTCGAAGGAGGAAATGATGGACATTATGCAGTAAAAGATGGAAAGGAAATAACAATTACTCCTACAATAAGCAATGCTGCAAATCCTAGCTATCAATGGAAAATAGACAATAAGGTAATTAGCACAGAGAAAGATCTTGTATTTTCATCTAATACCAAAGGCGATATCTATGTAACATTTTACTTAAAAGCCGATAATGGAGAATTCTACGAAACGCTGCTAATCTCAGTAGTGGAAACGGCTGCTCCTATAGTTTCACTTTCTACACCTGAAGAGGGCTTTTGGGGAGTTGTTGCTGGACAAGAACTCAAATTGGAACCCGCTGTAAAATTTGGAGAGGGAGCTACATACAAATGGGAACTGAATGGAAAGGTAGTAAGTAATGAAACCATCTACACATTCAAACAAGATGAACTAGGCGAATATAAAATAGCATTGACTGTTACCAACGAAGACGGAGAGGCTAAAGCCGAAACTACAATAAAAGTGCTGCCAAAACCTACTCTCAGCATTGAGTTTGACACCGAAACGATGACTATTCCATTCGGAAAATCATTAGCTATCAAACCTATTATTCTTAACGCTTCCGATGAAACGACTTACCAATGGATGGTGAACGATGTGATACAAGTAGGTTCCGAAGACGTGTTCACATTCACTCCTGCACACGAGCAAGAATACACGATAACTGTTATAGGCAAAGACAAAGATGTGGAAATAAAAGCATCTATTATCGTTACTTGCACTCCCACAGAGGGCACTTATTATAGACGAGCAAATGAGAGCAGTTTATTGAATCAAACTAAAGTTTTTGAATACCGTCCAGCCCCAGGTCAACTTATCAATGAGGAGCAGAAAACAAACACAATGGAAGAGGCAAATGCCTACGCATTGAAACGTATGCAAGATGGAGCTTATGTTTCTCTTGGTGGATTTGGTGGATATATTGTAGTTGGATTCGATCATAGTGTAGATAATGTAGCAGATAAAAAACACCACTTTGCTATTGGAGGAAACTCTTTTGCAGGAAGTTCTGAACCTGGAATAGTATGGGTGATGCAAGACGAAAATGGTAATGGATTACCTGATGACACTTGGTATGAACTCAAAGGCAGTGAATATGGAAAACCTGAGACAATGAGCAACTATGCTGTAACATACTTCAAACCATCTGCACCAGGTATGGATGTGCAATGGAAGGACAATAGAGGAAATACAGGACTGATAGATTATCTTGGTGCATATCACAGTCAAGATTATTATTATCCTCAATGGATTACATCTTCCTCTTACACTCTCAAAGGAACTTGTTTAAAAGCCAGAAACATCCAAAATACACAAAATGGACTTTGGACAAATCTTGCATACGACTGGGGCTATGCTGACAACTTTGGGCAAGACAAAGAATCTGACAGTAACACAGAGGCTGGTATAAATGCAAATTATTTCAATATCAACAATGCAGTAACAAGAGATGGCAAAAATGCAAATCTCAAATATATCGATTTCGTAAAAGTACAAACAGGGGTCAATGCTAAATCTGGTTGGATTGGCGAAATCTCGACTGAGGTGTTTGGATTTACAGACATCAATCTCAAATAAGAAAACAGCTAAAGAAATACTTTTAAACTAGACAAAGTCCGCTATTTCATCGAGAATAGCGGACTTTATTTTTAGCTTAACAGAATCGTAACAACAGCTAAACTCCTTTGTCATATAACCTATCTAATATTGCAATGTAAAATATTAGACAAGAGATGATAAGAAACACATTCGTAATATTAGCATTGACAGCTCTGACACTCTTAACAGGCTGTTCATCTGATGGCAGAGAGAAAATCTCTGGTGCTGGAGCAACTTTTCCTTCGCCATTCTACAACATCGTTTTTCGTGAATATGCCCAACAAGGTGGCAGCATCACTACTTATGGTGGTATAGGAAGTGGAGGTGGAGTACGCAGTTTTAAGGATATGACTATTGACTTTGGGGCAACAGATGTATTCCTTTCCGATAAAGATTTGGCTAAAATAGGTGTAGATGTTGTGCATATTCCAGCCGTATTAGGTGGTATCGTAATGGCATTTAATCTGGATGGAGTCAAAGAGTTAAATATGAATGCAGAAGTTGTAACAGGTATTTATATGGGGACAATCACCAAATGGGATGATCAAAAAATAAAAGCAATCAATCCAGATGTTAAACTTCCCAACAAGACTATCACACCAGTCTATCGCTCCGATGGTAGTGGCACAACTGCAGTTTTCTCAGATTATATGTCGAAAGCAGATGCTGAATGGAAAGAGAAAATAGGAAAAGGAAAAGCTCTGAAGATACCTGCTGGTGTAGCTGCAAAGGGAAATCCTGGAGTAGCTGGTGTTATTGCCGAAACTGACGGTTCAATAGGATATATTGGGTCTGAATATGCTTTGGCATTGAATATTCCAAGCTCAAGTATGCAAAATTCTTCGGGCAACTTTATCAAAGCCAACGAGAAAAGCATATCACTTGCGGCAGATATAGAAATTCCAGCGGATACACGTACTACAATAACAAATTCTGATAACCCTGAAGCCTATCCGATAAGCACCTTCTCATGGATTATAGTTTATAAAGAGCAAGCCTACAATGGACGTTCGTTGCAAGAAGCAAAAGCATTGAAAGATTTGATGCTATTCGTAATCAGCGAAGATGGACAAGCCATAGCCACCAAAACAAGCTATGCACCGCTATCGGGCAAGGCATTGGAGACAACAAGAGCAGCCATAGAAAGTATGACATATAATGGAAATAAGATTCAATAAGTATGAAAGATAAAATTTTCAAAGGTCTATTACTCCTAGCATCTTGCTTTATCATACTACTGACAGCAGGCATTGTGTTTGCGTTGGTTACACAAAGTATGGATGCACTATCGCATTTTGGAATAATAAACTTTATAACCTCATCGGAATGGAACTCCTCTAAAGAAGAATTTGGAGCGTTGCCATTCATCACGGGAACGATGATGACAGCAACATTAGCTTTGTTATTTTGTATTCCGTTTTCACTATCCATAGCCCTATTCAACGGAGAATATTTTAAGAATTCTAAAGTATCTTTCTACCTTTCGTCTGTAGTTGACCTATTAGCTGGAATTCCTTCTATCGTTTACGGACTATGGGGATTCTACACAGTACGTCCATTATTGATAGAGATGGGTGTCAATGAGCAAGGCTTTGGTGTATTATTGGCTTCAATCATTTTGGCTATTATGATTATTCCTTATGCCTCATCATTGAGTACCGAGTTTATCTCGATGGTTCCAAATGATTTGAAAGAAGGAGCCTACAGTTTGGGAGCTACAGAATTTGAAGTAGTCAAATATGTGAATCTGCCTTCAGCTGGTTCTGGTATTTTCGCAGCCTACATTCTTGCATTTGGTAGAGCATTGGGCGAAACAATGGCTGTTACGATGTTGATTGGAAACACCATCAATATCCCGATGGCATTATCCGACACAGGAAACACAATGGCGAGTGTGATTGCCAATCAGTTTGGAGAAGCAGATGGCTTGAAGTTAAGTTCCTTGATGGCTATTGGATTATTACTATTTATAATCACAGCTGTCATCAATTTTATAGCAAAGTATATCATTAAAATATTGAACAAATGAAGCTAGGATATTTTTCAAGTTCGCAATATAGACTTGGCAAAAGTAGAGTATTCTTCTTCGGAGTATGTCTATTATCATTCATCACCACCATTCCTCTAATTCTCATTCTGTGGGAACTGATCAGAAAGGGCTACAAACAATTCAATCTTGACTTGTTTACCAAAGTAGCACCTACATCACTAGAGGCACTTTTGGCTAGGATGAACGAGCAGCCTATACCTGGAGGTATATTGAACGGAATAACGGGGATGATACTTATCTTAGCAATGTCTATTGTTATAGCTATCCCAATAGGAGTGTTGGCGGGTGTGTATCTTGCTGAAAAGAAAGAGGCATTTCTTGCAAAAGTAGTACGCACATTGAGTGACATTCTGCAAGGAATCCCCTCTATAGTGGTGGGAGTTGTGGTCTATCTTTGGGTAGTGCGCCCCA
>JASLEN010000448.1 GCA_030151105.1 Dysgonomonas sp. | reverse complement strand
TTATTGCCATGTACATCCTCTAACTCATATCTAAAGTTGTATGTTTTCTCCTCATTGATGTTGATATATCCTTTTTTGCTATTGTCGTAGATGTGTAGCTTGTTTCCTGGCTCTATAAACGATTTCATGTAAAAGCGTTTATTGTGTGACCAATAGTCGAAGTCTGTGAAGCTATTTATCATGCGAGTGGTCTCAAAATCTATAGTATTTATATCAGAAGAGAAGATTTTGTCTTCATTGCAGTATAGATTTACTTCTTTAACTCCATAGATATTGTGTGTCCCATTCATTCTGTCTATTGAGTAGATACCTAGTCCTATTTTTCCCCAAGCCTCAAGTTTTGTTTGTAGGGTTGAATAATTACCACTTGCCAGAGCTGTGATGTTTTCTCTGTAGGGATTAGCACTTCCATTCACTACACCTTCTCCTTCCATAGGATATACTGCGAGACCTCTAATCTCAGGAGAAACGTTGTCCGCTATATGGTTGAGGTAGTAGGGTAGAGGGTCAAGTACAGTTTCAGTCTTTGTATCTCTTAACTCAAAGTGTACATGAGGACCGCCTGAGGATCCTGTATTGCCACTCTTGGCTATTAGCTCTCCACGCTTAACGGGTAACACATGAGGTTCGATATCTGTTATATTAAGTGCATAGCGTTCCTCTTTATATTGCTGGTCTTTGGTGTAAGCAGCTATCTTAGACGCAAAACTATTCAAGTGGGCATATACACTAGTGTGCCCATTGGGATGATTGATGTATAATACCAAACCATATCCTCCAGCATTGACGCCTATGCGCGAGACATATCCATCTTCTATACTATATACGTTTTTATTTACAACGCCCTGCGTCTTCAAATCTAGTCCAGTGTGAAAATGGTTTGCTCTCAATTCTCCAAAATTGGCAGAAAGAACAAGAGGAATATCTAAAGGAGAACGATAATTATATTGCGAAGAAACACTAAGTGTGGCAAAAAGTGAGAGTAGTAGTAATATTTTCTTTTTCATACGTTGGTTCAAAAAGTCATTTTAAAGTGAGATGCTAAATTAATTGATAAAATTGAGTAAAACAATTTGCATTTTATAGTTTCTGATAATCAGGGGTGTAAGAAAAAAGATGAAAAAAGATTGAAAAAAAGTACTCGAATAGTTTGGAGGTTTGAAAAAAGGCTATATCTTTGCAGCCGTAATCAAGAGAACAACGCAGGTTTCTAAGACAGCATAACTCAAGAATACGGCCCGTTCGTCTATCGGTTAGGACGCCAGGTTTTCATCCTGGAAAGAGGGGTTCGACTCCCCTACGGGCTACTTTAAGTAGAAAAGAATAATAAGAAATAAAATAGATTAGTCCAAATGGCAAATCACAAATCAGCAGAAAAAAGAATAAGACAAGCAGAATCAAGACGCTTGAGAAATAGATATGTTGGTAGAACAACACGTAACTCAGTAAAAGGATTCCGTGGACTTACAGACAAAGCTGAAGCGGAAAAATTATTCCCTGAGGTTTGTTCAAAGTTAGATAAGTTGGTGAAGAAAAATATCATTCACAAAAACAAAGCAGCTAACTTGAAGTCTAGTCTTTCAGCTCACATGAAATCTCTATAAGAGAATAAAGAGCGAAGAGAATACAGAAGCTAAATCAGAAATGGTTTAGCTTTTTTTTTGTTTATAAATGTAATAGTGGTTCTTTGGGATATACAGAAAATGTAATTTCGAAATGTAAAAGTGAAGAGTACTCTCCTGAGCGGTTCCTAGTTTTTTGTACAACTAGTTCAGTTTAAATTTATCAGCAAATAAGTAATATTCACTTGGCTGATTTGAATACTTCAAGCTCTAGCATGAGATGTATCACTTTTATAGGCAATGTCACAATCTCATTGTTCCCATTCTTTGAAATCTCTCCAGGTATATATAATGTCTGTTTGTTCAAGTTGATATGCTTTAGCTGGATATAACTCATCTCTTTAGGGCGTACAAAGCAATAGTGCAAAATATAACAGGCCAATAAGAAGTGTTTATTATTTTTATCTAGATACTCACACAGTTTAATAATATCAGCCTCCTCGATCACAGTTCTAATCTTTTTCATTTTGCTTTTACTGATAAAGGCAATTCCTTCAGATGGGTTATCCTTCACATATTGATGATTTAGCAAGAAATTGCAGAAACCACGAGCAAAAGTCAGATAGTTGTTCCTGGTAACAGCTGAATTTCCTCTACCTATATACATGTATTCTAATAGGTCTACAATAAACATTCGGTCAAACTGGTAGATATACACAATAGGACTTTTCTTTCCAGTGTTCCATTCCTCGATGTTCCTCAATTGAGAGGTGTAGTCCCTGTATGTATCGGGTCTAAGAATACCATCAGCTTCCAATTTTGTTATGTATCTTCTATAATGGTCACAAACATCTTTGAAGGTGTGATAGGCTCTTTCATTCTCAGATTCTATCCAAGGGTTCCAACCATCTTCTAGTTTCTGGTGTAGTTTCTTGATGAGATTGGCAGCATAGCGACGACGGTCACCAATTTTTTCTATATAGTTAAGCTTATATTTTTTTCTTCTTTTCTTTTTCTGAGCAGGATCATAGCTGTAGAAGTCAACATACCAATCGTTACCCACGTGTAGTCGGGGTGGAGTATAGTCTATGACTGATCCTATGTAGGAGTCGGACTTTATTTGAAGTGTATTCATTTTTTTTTTAGGTGTAGCTGGTAGGTTACATTTAAAAATGAATTAAAATCTTGCGTCCCGTTTGCGTCCCAGTAAAAACGCTAAATAACAGATAAGTCGCTTAAATTAAGCGACTTATTCAAATTGTGTTGCGGAGGCCGGATTCGAACCGACGACCTTTGGGTTATGAGCCCAACGAGCTGCCACTGCTCCACCCCGCGATATTGTGAGTACAAAGGTACGCTTTTTTTGATACAATGCAAGTGTTTGATGAATTATTTTCGAAGTTTCTTTGCTCTGATGAGACTTTGCTTTGATTCATAGATGTTTGCATGTTTAAAATAATTACCAATTATAACTTAACCCAAAACCTAAAACTTGGTTATATGAGAAATATTTCCATTTAGGGTCTCTCTTTTCTGTACCTACCGAGTCATCATATCTCATATAAAGATAGAATGAGGTTGCAAAGTATCTGTTAAGTTGCATTTTTATAGTATTCTCAAACTCTAAATAAGCTCTTTCATAATTGGTAAAATACTTTGATCTCGAATAGAGTGAGGCATAACTATTAAATTTATAGTCGAAGGTCATGTTGATAGTCGAACCAATTTCCGTTTTAGTGTATCTACGTTGAGCGCTTCTTCTGTCTTGGGGATCTTTGTCTTTGTCGTCTGCTTTGTCCTCAAAAACAACTCCATGTTTATTTGTTTCCCAAACCTTAGTGCTTCCCACGTGTTTTAGGTTGACAGATAGGGGAGTGGCATCTATTGCTATTTTCAACTTCCTATCTTTAACTTTTTTAGACTGATTTTCATAAGTATATCCCGCTCCAAGACCGAAGTTGACTTCTAGTGGAGATAGAAAGGCTGCTTGTCTCTTATGCTTGTCATTCTGCTCACGTTTGATAAATACAGGAGTCTTTGCTTCAAGAGTGAAGATGTATGACCATTTTTTGATAAAAGCATCCAACCCGAGTTTGTTGTATGTTCTAAGCCAGTCATCATTGATTAATAAATCATTGTAGTCTGGATTTTTCTCTTTGTCCTCACTAGGTAGTGATATAGATTGTACGTTCAATCTCCATTCTAGTTCATGATTGAATTCTATTTTGTTCTTTCTATACTTAGCATTGAATTTGTGGTAGCTCTGTACCTGAAAGCTATTGTTTGTTTTAGGATTCCAATTTTCTGTATAAGATTTTTGCGCAACGTCTAATTTGTGTTCTCCCCATTTTTTCCAATATACTTGCTTTACTTGATACTTAGAAATGTCTGGTTTTGATATTGCGATTGCATCTCCTGCTGAAATCAACTCTTTGAATGGATTTCGTTTTTCTACTTCTTCCTTTATAATTGGCGAACCGTCAAAAGCTAGAGCATTTAATTTTATTCGTTGTGGATAGTTCGTATAATATTCTCTACGGATGAAGCGTGTTCTATCCGATTTCCATATACGGCTATTGAATGTGCTGTCTTTGGCTATTAGACTATAGTGTTTGTTGTCTCGTGCTTTATATTCGTACAAGTCTGGAGACACAAGGCTATCTCTATCTATTAGATATGGGGCAGGCGAGTGCCATACCTCTTTCTCAGATTTTCTGAAATCCATTGTTCGAGGAAGTAGTTTCCCTTCAAAAACTGCGGGTAGCATTTCTGGAGCAATAAGGATTGTATCAATGAAGTTCATATAAGATAAAAAAGGCTCATATTCTAGAGGTAGAACTATAAGACCAGCTCTGTCACGTTGTCTTTCATCTTTTGTGCTTTTGAAATCAAGATAGCTCGACATTTCTATTTTTCGAGGCGAAGAAAACCCTCCCGTTGTATCCTTTGCCGTAAATTGTTTTAGTCTCATGTCTATATTCGTGATTCTATTCAAAATACTATCATTGGGATAGAGTGGGGGATATACAATCTTATTATTAGCTACTAACATTTGAGTTGAGCCAATAATCAAGAAAACTAAGAATAGGAGAGAGAATCCAAAATTTCTCATTGTAAATAATATCGAAGTGAAATTAAATAAAAATATGCTAAATCATTCAGGTGGTAGAATTATTAGAACTTGTTATAATCCAAAAAGTTCAGTAAATCTACACCATATATTGCAAAGTTAATAAAATATGGTAACCAAGCTATGTGATAAATAATAATTGTAACAATAATTTATTACAACAATCTAAGGCTGATTTGCTAAATTGGGGCTATATTTGTTGTTCATATAATAACTAACTAAAAATTTAATCAGATTTATGAAGCCAACACTAATGGTACTGGCTGCAGGAATGGGCAGTCGATACGGAGGACTTAAACAATTGGATGGTTTAGGGCCAAATGGAGAAACAATTATGGACTATTCGATCTATGATGCTTATAAGGCTGGATTTGGAAAAGTGGTATTTGTGATTCGTGAGCTTTTTGAAAAAGAATTTAAGGAGGTAATCCTTTCTAAATATGAGAACCTGATTCCTGTGGAAGTGGTTTTTCAGGAGCTAGATAAGCTACCTGAAGGATATACACTAGATCCTAAGCGTGAAAAACCTTGGGGTACAAATCATGCTGTGATGATGGGAAAAGGTGTAATCAATGAGCCTTTCGCTGTTATTAACGCTGATGATTTCTACGGTCGTATTAGTTATGAGGTGTTAGCAAAACAATTGACAGAGCTTGCAGGGAAAGATAATCATTATTGCATGGTGGGCTATAGATTGAAAAACACACTTTCTGAAAGTGGAGCAGTAGCTCGTGGTGTGTGTGTGTCTGACGAAAAAGGTTTCTTGAAAACAGTAACAGAACGTACTCACATCGAAAGAAAAGATGGAAGTATCCAATACAAAGAAGGAGATTCTTGGACAGTAGTTCCTGAAGAATCGCCTGTGTCTATGAATATGTGGGGGTTCACACCTGACTATTTTAAACACTCAGATGAGTATTTTGGAGAATTCTTGAAGAATAATACAGAAAATCTAAAAGCAGAATATTTTATTCCATACGTTATCGATAAGTTGATTCAAGAGAAGAAAGCAGATGTGAAAGTGCTTGACACTCCTGAAAAATGGTTTGGAGTAACTTATGCTGAGGATAGACCAACTGTGGTAGCAAAAATAAAAGAATTGGTAGAGAGTGGAGTGTATCCTTCACCATTGTGGAAATAATGTCTTTGTTTTGATTATTTAAGACGAATTGCCACAATTATTAAACCAATATCATTTTAATTTGTTATTTTTGTAGAGACTATAACTGATTGAAAATAATATCAACATTAATTAAATTTTAAACAATAACTATAATGGTAAATTACAAAGATTTAGGATTGGTTAATACTAAAGAGTTGTTTAAAAAAGCAATCGCAGGAAAATATGCTATTGCTGCTTTTAACTTCAACAACTTGGAGCAATTGCAAGCTATTGTAAGTGCTGCTGCTGAAACAAATTCACCAGTAATCTTGCAAGTATCTAGCGGTGCTCGTAAATATGCTAACCAAACATTGCTACGCTACATGGCACAGGGTGCAGTAGAATATGCAAAAGAATTGACTAAAGGAGCAGGTGTGCCTATCGCACTTCACCTAGACCATGGTGATTCTTTAGAGTTGTGTAAATCTTGTATCGAAATGGGATTCTCTTCAGTAATGATCGACGGATCTCACCTTCCATACGAAGAAAACATTGCTCTAACTAAAAGTGTAGTAGAGTACGCTCATAAATATGACGTAACTGTAGAGGGAGAACTTGGAGTATTAGCTGGTATCGAGGATGATGTGGTTGCTGAGCACCATACTTATACTGAGCCAGACGAAGTAGTTGACTTTGTTACTAGAACAGGAGTTGACTCACTAGCTATTTCAATTGGTACTTCTCATGGTGCAAACAAATTTACACCAGACCAATGTACTAAAAATGCTGATGGAGTATTAGTTCCACCACCATTGCGTTTCGACATCCTAGAAGAAATCGAAAAAAGAATCCCTGGATTCCCTATCGTTCTTCACGGATCTTCTTCAGTGCCTCAAGATCAAGTTGCTACAATCAACAAATACGGAGGTCACTTGAAAGATGCAATTGGTATTCCAGAAGAGCAATTGCGTAAAGCGGCTGCATCTGCTGTTTGTAAAATCAATATCGACTCTGATGGTCGTCTTGCGATGACTGCAGCAGTTCGTAAAGTATTTGCTGAAAGCCCAGGTGAGTTTGATCCACGTAAATATCTTGGACCAGCTCGTGATAACTTGAAAGCTCTATACAAACACAAAATTGAAAACGTACTAGGAAGTGCTGGTAAAGCATAACTAAGAGTTTTTAGATAACAAGAAAAAGGTTTCGAACATTGTTCGAAACCTTTTTTGTATAATGATCTTATCTTATTGATTAGATCTTATTTTTAGTAACTTGTTTTGAGATAAGTTTAATAGTAGTTCCTATCACTATAAATCCATAGATGCAGAACGGCATATACCACGTGATATAATCAAATGGAGTATGTATATAAGCATGTTGTGCAAATATGATAATCCATGAAAGTGGTCCTGTAATTGAAATAATAGTGATGATTATGAGTGCTTTGTTTTTTGTCTTTTCGGCTTTAGATAGATTAGAACGCTTATTTAGTTTAAAAGCCAATAAGCATACTATTAAAATCAAAACCGTAACTATTCCAAAGTTAATAGCAATACTAGGAGCAAAATCCCACATGAAAATAGAACTTTCGGTTAAGTATGTTTTTAGTACGTCTCCTACAGTGTGTCCTCCTAAAGCATCACTGCCAGCTGAACGCTTGGTAAATGAGAAAATAATATGATCTATTCCTGCTTGCCATGTCCCTGCATAGAACTTTATTTGTGTGATTAGTACAACAAAACCAGCTATGATGCCTCCAATTGCGACGAGTGATGATTTGATAAAAGTAAGAACTATGTCTTTTATGCTTTTTTGTTCAATGATTGAGTAGTAGATGATAGGACAAATAGCCATTACTGCTGTGGATGTTATAAATTCAGCTCCAGTGATTAGGAACTTTACAAACATAGCAATAAAGAGATAAGTTAAGACTTTAGCATTGGA
>JASLEN010000411.1 GCA_030151105.1 Dysgonomonas sp. | reverse complement strand
GTAAGTCTTGGTTTGAAATAGGCATGTAAAAAGGTCTCTCTCAACAAATTTAAAGTTGGAATATGCAACAAAGTTAAGATGCAGTATGATCTATCCGTGGATCAAATGCATCAAAATTAATTTGGGATAGTGTAGCAAAATGCAAAAAATCATCTCAAGGAGGCAGGTGACTATGTGAAGGTCGGTGATATCATTGCAGTGGTGCAAGTAGTGCCAGATGTGTCGCAACTCAACAATGCAGAGTCAAGAGTGAATGTTGCTGAAATAAATTTGAAGCAAATTAGATTTGCTTATGAGCGTCAAAAACAACTTTATGAAAGAGGGGTTATTGCTCGTGAAGAAATGGAGCAAGCTGAGGCGGACTATAACAAATCGAAAGAGGAGTTGTCAACTGCAATCGACAATAAAGATATTGTAATCAAAGGGATTTCGAAAAAGACAGCAAAGTATAGTAATACTCAAATCCGTTCTACCATTACAGGTATGATCCTAGATGTGCCTATCAAGGTGGGGAACTCAGTGATTCAGGCAAATACGTTTAACGATGGAACAACCATTGCTACTGTTGCTGATATGAGTGACATGATTTTTATCGGAAATATCGACGAAACTGAGGTTGGTCGTGTACATGTAGGTATGCCTATCAAACTTTCTATTGGAGCTATCGAGAAACAAACTTTTGATGCTGAGTTAGAATATATTTCGCCAAAAGGAGTAGAAACCAATGGAGCTATACTATTTGAAATAAAAGCTGCAGCAACTATTCCAGATTCTGTCACCATTCGTGCAGGATATAGTGCCAATGCTGAAATTATTTTAGAGAAGGTGAATGATGTACTAACCATTCCAGAAAGTACAATTGCATTCAGCAACGACTCTGCTTTTGTATATCTGTTGAAAGACACGATAACTGTAGAGCAAGATTTTGAGAAGAAACTAATCACAACAGGTCTTTCAGATGGAATAAAAGTTGAGGTGAAATCTGGCTTGTCTCTAAACGAGAAAGTGAGAGGCAATGAGAAAGCAAAAGAAAAAAAATAAATAGAACATGAAAAGCAAAATAATAGTACTATTTGCAGCATTCATGACTATTAACATGAGTGCGCAAGAAAAATGGTCGCTTCGTCAGTGTATTGACTATGCTATTGAGCATAATATCGAAATCAAGCAGCAATCTTTGCAAGTAGAAGGAGCTAAGATAGATCTGAGTACAAGTAAAAATAGCCGTTTGCCCAATCTGAATGCAGACTTAGGAGCTAATGCCAATTTTGGTATGTCAACTATGCGTGACAACACGAACGGCTCGTTTAATACCTTCAATTCTAGTGCGGGAGTTTCTACAAGTGTTCCTGTGTTTACAGGTTTTAGAATTACCAACGAGATTAAGTCCAAAGAATTTGATCTGCTTTCGGCAACAGCCAACCTATCTAAGGCTAGAGAAAACCTAGAACTCCAAGTTACGTCTCTTTACCTTGAGGTATTGTTTAAGAAAGAAATTGAAAAAATATACATCGAGCAACTAGGTCTAACTTCCAATCAGCTAGAGAAAACGAAAGCCTTGGTTGAATCTGGTAAAGTGCCACGTTCGCAAGAATATGATATGCTGTCACAACATGCTAAAGACGAATTGAATTTAACAATGTCTCGAAATGATTTAGATATCTCGTTACTTAATTTATCTCAAGCGCTAAATCTTACAGAGGATAACAAAATAGATGTTATAGAACCCGAAATCGACAGAAATGAGATAGAAAATAACAAAGCTAGTATTATTCCTCCCAGCGAAATTTATCAAACTGCTATAGGCATTAAACCACATGTAAAGGTGGCGGAATATGACTTAGAGAGTAGTAAAAGCAAACTCAAAATAGCAAAGGCTGCTTATTATCCTACAGTAAGTTTTCAAATGGGGTATAACACGAGTTATTCGAATGTCTTCTCTAAGATTAAAGATGCACAAGGGCAAAGTGTTTCTTATCCTAATGAAAGTTTTGGAACCCAGCTGAGAAATCAAAGTAGAGAGTATATCGGATTGAGCGTAAGTATTCCTATTTTCAATCGTTTTCAAACAAGAAATAATGTACGTAGTGCCCGTTTGAATATAGAGAATAGCGCACTTGTCCTTGATAACGTGAAGCTCGCTCTGTACAAAGAAATACAACAAGCATTTCAGAGTGCAACAGCTGCCCAAGCCAAGTTTACATCTACTGAAAAAGCATTTCAAGCCGCAGAAGAATCGTATAAATATGCAGAACAACGTTACGAAATAGGGAAATTGAGTGTTTTTGAATTTAATGAGGCTCAAACCAAATTGTTGACTAGCAAATCAGAACAGATACAGGCAAAGTATGATTTTGTATTCAGAGCTAAAATTCTAGATTTTTATAGAGGAGTAAAAATTGATATTCAATAAGTATCTTTTCTTCGAAATAAGAAAAGTCCTATGCTAATTCTAGTATAGGACTTTTTTTATGTAAGATATAATCTTTTTAATGTTGTGGTTTTGGGAGGGTAAATAAGAATTCAAGTCCTCCATTCATATGCTTCTTGGCTTGTATTGTCCCCTTATGAAGTAGTATTGCATTCTTGACTATTGATAGTCCTAGTCCTGAGCCTCCACTATTACGAGCACGCCCTTCGTC
>JASLEN010000386.1 GCA_030151105.1 Dysgonomonas sp. | reverse complement strand
TCCAATGTAATTTCAGGGAACGAAATCACTTTATTCAGTGGTGGCACATCTGGCAATGTCTCTCCTTCAGGCAAATTCTTCTGAATAACCTCACGGAATAAATCATATTTTGGATAATTATTTCCCCACTCACCTAGCGGTGCATCATAATCATAACTTGTAGGTTGTGGAGCATAGCCATAGGCTGTATTGGCTCCGTTGGTGTACCAAAAGTTTGTTCCTCCATGAAACATATAGATGCTTACAGAAACATTATTTTTCAACATCCAGTCCAATTGCTCCGCAGGTTTAGTCTTATCTCTGTATGAATGAGGTGTGCCCCATACATCAAACCATGCTGGATAGAATTCGGCTACAAAATAAGGGCCTCCTTCTTGAAACTTATCTACTATCTTAAAGATGTCTTCACCCACTACTCCATTGATAGTCGGGAAAGCACCTTCTACATATCCAGCCTCCATTTGTCCACCACCATCACAAGTCATCAGCGGAACATTGAAGCCTGCATTTTTTATCATATCACGCAATTTGCCCAAATATACTTTGTCATTGCCATACGAGCCATATTCATTCTCTACTTGTACCATCAAAATAGGTCCTCCATTTTCGATAGTCAAATCAGATAATTCTTCCCCAAGACGGTTGATATATCGCTCACAAGCTTTAAGGAAACGCTCATCGTTACTTCTATACACCATGCCATCCTCTTGCAAAAGCCACCATGGATATCCTCCAAAATCCCATTCTGCGCATACATAAGGACCAGGACGTAGAATCACATACAAGCCTTCTTTGTGTGCTTGACGAATAAATTCAGCCAAGTCAGCTTGTCCTTCAAAATCAAATTCTCCTGGTTTTCTTTCATGGAAGTTCCAAAATACATAAGTGGAAATGGTGTTCAATCCCATTGCTTTAGCACGTTTCAGACGATCGCCCCAATATTCTTTAGGAATACGAGGATAGTGCATTTCACCACAAATAAGTTGGGTATCTTTTCCATCTATCAAAAAAGACCCTTCCTTTATCTCAAATTTGGGTTCACTTTTGCAACTCATCAGCAGGAGTAAACTACAAAGTATAGCTCCTATTAATTTAATTTTAGACATAAGGTTAATCGTTTATTAGTTTAATATTTTTATTGGCTGTTCCTACAACCGATTTGGCTTGTAAATTTAAGGTAGAGATATCGCCTGTACTCACCAAGAATGATGCTACACCAGCCCAAGCCTCTATTTCGGATGGCCCTTTTATTGTATTACCATCATTGACTGATAGTTTTACCTTATCTGAGCTTTCGATACATAGCGTACCATGTTGATCCAGTATTTCCACATATACCAATATCTGATCGTTTTTGCCCGCAGTACATCCACTCTCAAAGTAGGTAATATTTAGATGATGTGCTGCTTCAGGAGTTCTACGACTTGCTATTGTTACTTCTTTTCCATCGATGTAACCAATAGCTTCTATCGTTCCTTGCTGCCATTCAACACCTCGGAATGTAAATGGAGCTTTTGTCAGATGTTGGTTATTTCCTCCATCTGTGTTCTTTATATATTCTGTATCAGCTCCTTTATCCGCCAATTGGCGAGCCACAGATTTTCCATTTACTTTCAGTTCCACTTCATCTACATTGGCAAAGACTACTACTGTGTCTGATTCTGCTTTACGAGCTGTCCAATAGTTAGCAATGAAGACATAAGGCTCCATCATTCCCATAGGAAGTGGTGTTCCAATAGGTATTTGACTTTTGAAGAACGGAAGGCTAAATTTTGCCAATCTGAATATATCAGCTACACCACTTTCGCAAATATTATCACAACATCCTCTGTTATAGTCATACATACTCCAAACTGCATCACCTGCCGTTGTTGGATATTGTTTACGATAGCGATTGTACGACCATTGAGCATTCCAAGCATTTTGCAAAAGATGTTTTTCTCCATTCGCTCTACCTATACGGGTAGTACTATAATGTCCTCCAAATTCAAAATCGTAATATTCTCTGATAAAGCCAGCTTTGGAACTAGGTGTCGGTCTAATAAAACCTTCTTTCCAATCGTTGTACACGACATCAAATCCGTCGTAACCATAGCCATCTCCAGATGTGTATAATTGATCGCCAGGATACTCTTCATGAGCTGTTTTTACTGCTCCATCTTTCCATTCATTTGGTGGCCAAGACTCGTTGAGTGTTGTTTCCCACATGATCACAGATGGATGATTGCGATCTCGGCGAATCATCGCGCGCACATCACGATAGGTCAGCTCAGTAAATAGTGGATTTTTATTAAAAAACTGCCATCCAGGAATAGGCTCTATAGCCATCAATCCTAGCTCATCACATGCCTCGAGCACTGATGTTGTTTGAGGATAATGCCCAAGTCTAACAACATTGAAACCACTATGCTTGATTTGATAAATATCTCGGTATTGTGCATTATCCGAAATAGCATTCCCTAAATATGGATACTCCATATGGCGATTACTACCCACAAGGCGAACAGGTTTGCCATTCAAATAAAAGCCTTTTTCTTTAGTAAATTCAATGTGGCGAATACCAATTCTCGTTTCTTGTTTCTCAATCAGTTTTTTCCCTTCAAATACTTCCGTAGAAAGCAAATATAAATTTGGAGTTTCGGTATCCCAAAGACGAGGATTATTTAGACTCATCAACTGATTTTGATGTTTACTTTCACCACCATTCAATTGCAGTTTTTCGCTATGTGTAGCAACTATCTTACCTTTTGAATATTTACCATATAGCCCATTTAATTCAATCAAGGATTGCTTAACTCTCAACTCCTTATTATTAGATGATTCATTTACCACATGAGTTTTGATACTCACCTCTGCAAATTCTTCAGACACTTTTGGATAGGTTACAAAAACACCTCCGCCAGCTACCTCGTTAGCCATTATTGGGTGCGAAATAAATACATCCTTTGGCTTTTGAATCAAGTTAACATTGCGATAGATGCCACCATAGTAACAGAAATCGAGCTTCTCCACAGGTTTCCCTGGAGGAATAAGTGGATTGTTTCTATTATCCAATCTCACAAGCACTTCGTTTACTTTATCTTTTCGAAGTAGAGTTGTTAGATCTATAACAAAAGGGTCATATCCTCCAGCATGTTGCATCACATGCTGCCCATTTACCCATACATCAGCCAGATGCATTGCTCCTTCAAACTCAAGTAGGACTTTATTATTATCCCATTTGGAATCATATTTGATTTCTTTCTTATAATAGCTAATTCCTTGCCATTGACGCAGTACAACTAAGTCTTCAACTTTCGGAGTATGTGGAAGAGTTACCTGCTCCCAGCTTCTAGAAAGAAGTTCTTTAAATTCGGCTTTGAGCGTATCTTCTGACACCTTCAATTCACTATTCGATATCGTATGTATAATATTGAATTGAGCCTCCCAATCAGTCCCTTGATTAGCTAGCTCATAGTTGCGCTCTGCTCCATCTAGTCGCTGAAACTGCCAATCGTTATTAAACTTTGTTTTTTGAGCGATTCCTGATAAAAAGAAACAGCAAAGGAACAACAATGTGAGTATTTTTTTCATATTTATAAGATTAAAATTCTATTCCAACACCCACACGAGAGGCAATTGGGTCAGAATTAACACTTTGATTTATAGGTTAGTCCTAAAGTTAATAAATTTTATTTATTAATTTCTGTTTAAGTCAATTTATCGTTCAAGTCTAATTCATTTTGACTGATAAGCACATATTTGTTATGGTCAGCGTATTTTCTGTCTTCTACAAAAATTATTTCTCCATCAAGTTTTGCTTGTTTATCTTCATCTGGTTTGTTGTAGTCAACTGATCCTAATCAAAGGACCTTGTGCAAGTCCAATCATCACATTCTTTGCTATTTCCCAACGAATAATATCTGCACGTCTTAGACCTTCCATCGCAAATTCGACACAACACTCACGACGAATCAGTTCTCTCAACTTAGTTTGATTGCTATATTTAGCTTGATCCACATCTGGCATCTCTGCTCTATTGCACACCTCATTAATATAACTGTATAAGTCCCCATCAATTTGATTTAGATCTATATATGCAGAAGTATTTTCCATAGAAATTAGAGTTCTGTTGGATACCAAAGTTAGGAGGGAAAGTAATAAGTATGTTTTCTTTAGTTTCCTCATTCACTATTTTTAGAAGCTTATCTCCCTCGCTCAACTCTCCAAATTTTTCTATCATCATTCCATGTATTCTACCTTTACGAACAAGAGTTTTCTTCGTTTTTCCATCTACTATTTCCATTACATAAATGCCAACATTACTATCCACAAGGCTGACTTGGGGATGAAGAACGTACTTTCCTTTGCTGTCAAGCTGATACTTGCATCCACTATCATGCGAGGCAATAGGAGCTTTTCCTCGTTCTTAATATCTATCTCAATATGCTCGGTACGTAGCTTGGTATCTAATGCTCCCGATTTGCGAACTATCTTTCCACTAAATATGGTTTGAGGAATAGATTTTGCAACAAATGAAACAGATTTAGCAGATTCTAATTGAGCCTCGTCAGCCAATCTCTTCGCCACTATCTGATCTACAGCATCTCTAGCCACAGCCCCTTCTGTTTCGTTGGCACGTAGAATGCGGTCATAAGTTGCTTTGGTAGCTATATAATTAGACTTCTTTATTTCGATAGTCTCTTTGTTCATTACCATCATCATTGGAGCTGATGCTGACTCTTTATTGTCGGTAGTTAAATTGCAAGCAGAGAATAGGCTCAATAGTCCAATACTACCTATTAATATATAATATCTTGTTTTCATATTTTGAATGCTATTTTATTGTAAGTCATATTTATTGTCATAGAAGGCACTTTCTTTATCCTCAGGGTCAAGAGAAATTTTTCTTACCCATCTCAAGATGCTGGTGAATATTTTCGATGGTTACAGTACTTTCATCTACTAGAATACCAACAGCTAGAGCCAATCCTGAAAGAGACATTATATTGATATAAACCGAACGTTTACCATCCACCAAAGCATAGCCCGTAGTAATGTCTGCCCCATCTTTCACAGTAGCTACATCACGTAGATAGACTGTTTGCACATCGCCTTTGTAGAGTGGAATATTCTCAAAATCTTCCATCGTTTTCAAAGTGTTGTTGGTAGAGGACTTCCTCCAAATGGTGGTGCACTTGTTAGCCCAAGTATAGCCACCAAGAATGGACGTGCCATGAAGTTCGCAATATCTTGCAGCTCGTTCTGATTTTTTGTTTCACTCTTAAAAACCAATTGTCCAATGGCTTGAGACGAAGCATCGAAGTGTATAATAAACGGAGGTGGCGCACCTAGTGGTAAAAACACCTGAGAACGAATGATAAAGCACTAATTTCGGCAATAGCTTGCCCCATATCGGGATAGAACGTTACTTTCATCAAGGTGAGTCCTTGAGTATTTTTAGTTTCTATATTTTGTATTCCATTGGCAAACAACATCATATTGATGTACATTTTGGTAAAGTAACCTTCCATTTGACTAGGTGTATAACCTCCAAAGGAGTGGACAATATAGACCACAGGTAAATTCATTTTGGGCAAAATATCAACTCTAATTTCTTTAGTCGCTTTTATTCCAAAAATGAGTAGCCCTACCACTAGTACCAATATGGTGATGGGTTTGCGCAATGCACTCTTAATCATATTCATATTAGTATTATTTTAGCTCGTTAATAAATAAATCCAGATAGCCTGTTGATGAAGCTTTTAGCAAAAGAGCTTGCCATACATTGATGCTTGCAATTTCATCATCTATCTCAGCTCTGTTGAGCGCATAAAATGCTTGGGTGAGATCAGCAACATTAGACAATCCATTTTTGCAAAGTTCAACATGTTGACTGTAAGCTTTTGATGCAGCATCTACTTGGATAGGTGATTCTTTTTTATGAGCTTTAGCATTCTCGATACGGTCAGTAGCCATTGCCGATTCATTTTGAAGTTCTCTATCCATGAGTTTGTATTCATCTTGTAGAGCTAATGTTTCGTATTTTTGATTCTTAATTTTGGAATGATTACGAAAAAGATTAGATACACTCCATGCTACCCCAACTCCTACCAAATAGTTTCCTCTATGAATACCTACCCCATTCAAATAGGAGCAAGAGAAGTCAGTGTTATCTTGCACATAATTGTGCTCGAAACCAGAACCACGAGCTTGAATGACTCCAAACATAGATAGCTTAGACATATTTTGCGAGCGAAGAAGTTTGGTTTACCCCTCACTTAGGTCTATTTTACTATGCTTATTTGCCAACAACGGATGACTGGTATTCACGTCTGTATTGCTCAACAATAAAGGCTGTTCTTTAGAGAAAGAATCATCAAGCTCGAAGTGTGAGTATTCTACACCTATAACCATTGCGAAAGACTTAGAGAGTTCTATCTTTTTATCTTGCATACGCAAGAGACCAATCTTAGCATTCGAGACTTCGGCCTTTGCCAACGAGGCATCTACCATCGGTTTCAAGCCACTTTCGGCAAGTGAAAGCACCGTGGCAAGAAAGACTTCAGCACGCTTTACATTTTCTTGTTGAACAAATACCATCCGCTGAACAGCCAATAGATTGAGATAGGTCGTGATAACCTTTATTTGATATTGAAATTTCTCTTGCTCCAAATCAGTAGAGCGTTGCTGACTACCTATTTTAGCTAGTCGGATTTTGTTTCTAGTTTGTCCAAATGTAAAAAACTCCCAATTTACATTGGCTAGATAGAGAGACCCAAAAGCTGCTTTCCAATTATTGTCAGCTAAAGGCATACTTGTAGATGGCACACCCAAACCATACATGGGTCCGTTTTGGGCATTAATGGTTCCATAACTCTCTTGTGCCAAAAGTTTTAATTCAGGCCAGTAATCACGTTGTGATTCTTGAATTTTCGCCTCCGATGCTTTCGGATAATTACTTTTTGCTTTTATAGATTCGTAATTATCTAGTGCCATACTCAAAGCCTCCTTCATACTCAATGTCTGAGCAGAAAGTGCAGTACAGGCAAGGAATAGCATCAGAAGGACAATATGTTTTTTGTCCATATTCTGTACTTATTTCTTGTGAAAAATAAATGATTGATTGTTTCTAACGCTCGTTAGAAAAGGGAGAATAGTTTATAGTCCAAGTGTTAAAAGAGTGGACGCCAAAACTAATACTTAAGAAAGAATATGGGTATTAAATACGGTAGATACAGTTCAATATATTGAGCAGAATTGTATTGCCTAGTGGCGTAGAGGTATGATTCGATAATGCAACATGAGTAGTTTGCTCCACTCCTTGCAATCCCATAATGGAAAGCAATGTGTGTAGCAATACAAATTCATCAGCCGCAATCTTTATGTTGTGCTTTGCAAATGATTGATCCATATCAACTTTCGAAAACTCAGTTTTGTTTTCACAACAGCCTGACTCTTCACCTGTAATAGGGTCTAGCAAACATTTGCTGCATTTGGAACAGAAATTTGGTTTTTCCATATAAATCACTTCCCCTACCTCTTTATTTTTGCTGAGTTCAAGGTAGAAAACACTGAAATTGACAATCCCAACAGAGAAAATCAAATGACAGAGTGATAATATGACAACTAATCTTTTTTCATTTCAGAAGGCAAGGATATTCAAATATATCAGCTCTAAAATTGTATTAATTTTATTTAGGACATATAAGTATGAATAATAAAACCCATAAGTATAAACCTTATGGGTTTTATATAACCAATCAATTCAATCTCTATTTACTTAAATACCAATTTATAATGGATACTCTTCAAAAGCATATAATACAGTAGATAAGTAGCGTTCTCCCGTATCAGGAAGAATGACTACAATATTTTTATTTGCATTTTCTGGTCTTTTTGCCAATTGTGCTGCTGCATAAATAGCAGCTCCAGCAGAAATTCCGACAAGGAGACCTTCTGTTTTCGCAAGTTCTCTACTGGTACGAATAGAATCTTCGTTTCCTACTTGCAACACCTCATCCACTACAGATGCGTTGTAAGTTTTAGGAATGAATCCTGCACCAATACCTTGGATTTTGTGTGCGCCTGGATTTCCTCCTGACAATACAGGCGAATCAGTTGGCTCCACAGCTACAACTTTCACATTAGGATTCAATTCTTTCAAACGCTGTCCTACTCCACTCACAGTTCCACCTGTTCCTACACCCGAAACAAAAATGTCAACCTTTCCATCTGTATCTCTCCAAATCTCCTCCGCTGTAGTTTTTATATGTATTGCAGGATTGGCGGGGTTTTCAAACTGTTGAAGCACTATTGAGTTCTCTATTTCTTTATTTAGAGATTCAGCTTTTGCAATTGCACCTTTCATTCCCTCAGCACCAGGTGTTAGCACTATAGTTGCTCCTAGAGCCTTCAACAGGTTTCTACGCTCCAAACTCATCGTTTCTGGCATTGTCAAGATTAGTTTGTACCCCTTAGAGGCTGCAACAAAAGCAAGTCCAATTCCTGTATTACCACTTGTGGGCTCTATTATAGTTGAGTTACTGTGAAGTAATTTCTTAGATTCTGCATCTTCTATCATTGCCAAAGCAATTCTATCTTTTACACTTCCTAAAGGATTAAAATATTCTAATTTTGCAATCACATGCGCATTCAAGTCATGAGATTTAGCAAACGCAGTAACCTCCAACAATGGAGTATTTCCGACAAGTTCTGTTAGTTTTTTTGCAATTTTAGTCATAGCTGTTCTATTTAGTTGTTTTCTTATTCTTTATTCTTTTTTCTTTTTGTAAAAGTAGATGGAATTTGAGAAATATAAAATACCACATTAATGGTATATTCTTATTCTATACGACTCCATATTATTTTTCTTATATGTATATTTGACTCTTATGAGAGCTTATATCATTGCAGATAATCAATTCATTACTCAACTTGGAATTTCTTCTTTAGTTAAAGAAGTATCACAAGCTGAGGTCATTCTTTATGCCCACACAAAGGCAGAATTGCAGAAACACCTAAACTCGCATTCTAAGGCTGTAGTCATTTTAGACTATACTCTTTTCGATTTTATATCAGTAGAACAACTACTTATCCAAAAATCAGCCTTTCAAGAATCCTCTTGGCTCGTTTATTCTGACGATATGGGTGAACATTCTTTACGTTGGATGCTCACTAACGATGATTCAATAAGTGTAATTGCAAAACATGACTCCAAGGAGCTAATAACAGAAGCTCTACAATCTCTCTCGAGAGGCGTTCCATATGTGTGTCAATCCGTTTTACAGCTTATTCAAGACTCTACACCACCAGAGAGCAATCCTTCTGTAGAAAAACTTACACTATCGGAAAAATCAATTTTGAAAGAAATAGCAGCTGGAAAAACAACTAAAGAAATAGCATTTGACAAAAATCTAAGCTTTCACACAGTCAATTCGCATCGAAAAAACATTTTCAGAAAGCTAGAAATCAATAATGTACATGAGGCTGTAAGGTATGCTATACGTGCAGGTATTTTTGATGTGGCAGAATATTATATATAAAAAGAACTATATAAATAAAAAAAGCGAGTGAAAGATATTCACTCGCTTTTTTTATTTATTCTTCAGAGAATATTAATACTCTCCTGCTTTTTCGGTAATACCTGTTTCTGATTTACGTTCTATAAATTTCCACTCTTTACTACCTACACATTGATATTTATATGTCCATTTTATATTTTCTGGAGCTACAATACCTGGATCTCTGTATATCGTCACAGTCAGCTCAGCAAATTGCTCTACCCCGTTTGTGATAGCTGTTGCATCTGGATATTGCGCTGCTAGATATATTTCAAAGGCCTCTTCTGTACGACGATTCATCAAGTCTCTTTTAGCTTTTGTATCGTCCCCTAGAGCAGCAAATGTTACATCCTTATTTCTATATCCAATATCTCTATAGTTGACATTGCCAAAATATGCGCTGAATCCATAAAATAGTTCAGTTTCTTTTCTGTCAATCAAATTAGGATTCTCCAAGGCTTGATTTGCGTCAACATAGTCAACAACTACTTGGTAGTCTGGTTTTGCAAACAGAACAACAAACGTAGGATCAAACACCCATTTTCTAGATGCTCCGAAGATGAACTGGTCTGTTCTTGTTTCGATAAACGAATTTGTAGTCCAAGTTGTTACTCCATTATTATTAACTAGAGTAAATTCGTCAGCATAACATTTCATGCCATCAGCCGATGTTCTGTACACTATTGTTTTTGTAGAACCTACTGTTGCAAATGGGTACTCCAGTTTTAGATAGTTATTCAAATACTCAGGAGCATTGGCTACAGATAGATAGTTAACACCCATTTTTTTGAAGTCGCTAGGTTGCAATACAAGTGTATTTGCATCTGTCACTTTCGACCATACATCAGCTTTCAATACATATAGATCGTACACAAGTGATTTTTCTTTTACTGCTATACCTGGAATGTTTTCGTGAACTGCTATGTTGTCAATTTGATAACTAGTCGTTTTCGAATTATCAATGCCGTTTCCTTGATAGCGAAATGCCACATATACTTTTTTACCTTTATAGTCTTTTAAATCAGCACTTCCTGCCGAAGCAAAATCGTTTGGCCATTTAAGATCTTTAGGTATTGTGAAGCTTTTAGTTATGTCTTTCCATTTTGAAGGATCTAAGTTATCTTTGTTTCCATCAAAATCGGTAGAAATCCAAATCGTAAGACAGTCTGCATTGTAATAAGCAGATTTGATATCGAAAGTAAATCTTGGACTTGTGGCTTTGGCCAAATCTATTTGCGGTGATACCATCCAAAAATCATTCTCTTCTTTCGAGTTATTTGACGATGCTTCTGCATACCAACTATCTTTATATGTTTTCACTTGCCAAGTTTTTTTACCTAATAGATCTTTGGTGAACCAACCATTCTTATTTACAGGATCGTAGGCAGTGTCATAGTCTGCGAAATCTTCTTCCATATGAGATTCTCCTTTCACATCAGCAACATAGGGTTCTTCTTCTGAATAAGAATAGTTTACATTTGCATATGTGCCTTCTGCTTGTTCGCCCATTTCTTTTTTCAAGATAGCTGGTAAATAACTTGTTGCAGATTTCTTAGGTGTAAAAGCATCTACTGATGGACTTCCCCATGCTGTTGCATAATCAGCACTCTTAG
>JASLEN010000376.1 GCA_030151105.1 Dysgonomonas sp. | reverse complement strand
AAACTGCTAAGGAGTACAAACAATTCAAAGGACTCAAGAAAGAGAATCTGCGAGATAATATGACCAACAAAGAATTGGTGCTAAATATGCTTGCCAAACTATCCACTAAAGAGATTTCGGAATCAACCAACCCCGAAAGTTTTTCTGACTATACAGATGTTGCGAAGCGTGGAGGCAATATTGCGAAAGAGGCTCGTTTGAAATTGGAAGAGGAAACAAGTAAAAAAGTTGTCAGCCCATTAAATGCAAAAAGTATCCATAAGATAGAGCTAAAGAAAGACAGTGAGAATGACTTGCTGTCCAATATTAATAAAATAAAATACAAACTACTGAGTTAAGTGCTGAAAGAATAAAAAAGAATCTTTCATTAGAAACCAACGATGTTGTAGGCTGGTGCAAACAAAAAATTCAACAGGCTAACAAAATCATTCGAAAAGGAAAAAATTGGTATGCTCACATTGACAATATTATTATTACTGTCAACGCTAATAGCTATACAATTATAACAGCTCATCAAAACAAAAACGGCAATCCTGAAGATGTTGATAATTAAAAATGAGTTATTTTAACCTATTTATATGTATCATACTTGTACCATAAAAACATAATTCACTAGTAATCAATATAGGTTATTTTTGAAGAAGTGAAGTCATTTCGACTAAAATCGATTAACAAAAAAAACAACTAAAATGCTATAAATAAACAACTTAAACAGGTTTGTTATTTATAGAATTATTGAATAGTGTTAATTACTTTATTTAAAGACGAATAAGAATCACTGTAGATTCAAGCATTGCTCCAGTAAAGGGTCTTTATTAGATCTTAGAGAGGAACATCAAGCCCCAATAACACAAGTATAACAGCAAGTAAGGGATAATCCCGACCAAGAAGAAAAGAAATATGGACAAAACCAGCGCCATTTCAATATACTGATGACAGTATTTGGATGACACGGAAAATAAAATATTCAAAGAAACCTTACTATGAATATATTTAATGCAAAATATAACAATAGCAAATTATTTTATCTACTACCATTTATTTCATAACCAAAACTTAAATATTTCCCGTAAAATCCGTATCTTCGTTACTCAAATAACTACATGTTATAAACTTAAAACATAAACAACAATGAAAAAAATCGGATTATTTCTAATCGCAATTACTACCCTACTTGCATCATGTAATACTCCCAAAGATACGGTCAAAATGACTGTTGCATCGGAGAAAAGAACAGCAATGGGTGTAGGACCAATGGAAGTGTTGCAAGTAAAAGAGGGAGATGCCAAAGACTGGTCTTTCTTCTATTCAAATATCGAAGGTTTTACTTTCGAGGAAGGATATGAATATGTGCTAGAAGTGAAAAAAGAAAAGGTTGAAGCTCCTGTACCAGCAGATGCATCATCAATTAAGTACATTCTAGTGAAAGAAGTTTCTAAAACGAAAAAGACTTCAGAGAATATGCTAGAAAGTATTCCTGTTCCAGCAAAGTATCAATGGACTGCAAAAGTAGTAAGTATTGAAGATACAACAGCAGGAAGAGGTGCTGCAGAAGGACAATTCCCTATCAAAGTTCTAAAACTAGAAGTTACTGCTTTAAATTCAGACGTGCCATTTGAAGAAGGTGCAACTATTCATGCAGAACTGATTGCTGAGCCTACAGTAGCTCCAGGAGTTGGTCAAGAATACGTATTCAAAGCTAAAGATTCACATCCTGCTCATGCTCTAGGTATCTATATGCTTGATACAGATGCACAAGATTTGACTAAATAAGAAAATTCGACAAGAAAATAGGAAGAGATGTTCAGAAAATTGGACATCTCTTTTTTTATTGACAAAATATTCTGCACTCAATTTTTGCTTCACTCTTTAAGTCCAGATAATTTCCTATATTTGCCTATTATTTCCGAAATATAAAATGAATCAAAAATATCCATCAGAGCTCTTAGCAAATGCAGTCAATGAATTTTCTCGCCTCCCTGGAATTGGGCGAAAAACAGCACTACGACTCATTCTTCATCTCTTACGACAAGATAATGCCACAGTCCTTTCTTTGGCAGACGCTCTAGTACAATTAAAAGAAGGAGTGCAATACTGTACAGTCTGCTACAATATTTGTGATGGTGAGATTTGCCCTATTTGCGCAGATAAATCTCGCGATGAATCTACCATCTGCGTAGTAGAAAACATAAAAGAGGTGATGGCTATTGAAAATACAATGCAGTTCAAAGGCTTGTATCATGTTTTAGGAGGAATCATATCACCTATTGATG
Source organism: Dysgonomonas sp. (assembly GCA_030151105.1). GTDB lineage: Bacteria > Bacteroidota > Bacteroidia > Bacteroidales > Dysgonomonadaceae > Dysgonomonas. Next base: position 6,833 of record JASLEN010000376.1, on the reverse strand, counting down.
GCATAGGACCTTCTGACTTGCAAATAGATTCGTTGATTGAGCGAGTAGCAAGTGGAAGGATAAAAGAAGTGATAATGGCACTAAGCACCACTATGGAGGGTGACACTACGAACTTCTACATCTACAAAAAGTTACAACCCTACAATATAGAGACTTCCATCATTGCACGAGGTGTATCAATTGGAGATGAAATAGAATATGCGGATGAGATAACTTTAGGGCGCTCTATATTGAATAGGACTTTATTTAACGACTCATATAAATTACTCTAGATGCAAGACACTCAACGAAAATTAAAAAGGAAATTAACTCTCATATTCTGGCTGAATATCGCTGTATTCATCGCCTTATCTCTATTCATGGTAACACTTGTTGGAATTACAGGGAAGTCAGAAACTAAAGAAGATTTTATGTGGGAACGCTTTGCGATAATCCTAACAGTAGCAGCTATTCCTTTTTCACTCAAATTCTTTCATACACAATATAAGAAAATACAAAAATTAGACTTAAAGACTTTTCTTCCCAAAGTAGAAAAACTCTATTACTTTAGACTATTGATTTTAGATTTTACAATCGTCCTCAATTTGATTGGATTCTATCACATAGGAGCTTTAAATTTCATCTATTTAGCAGCAATTACTATATTTGCCTTTCTAATGTGCTATCCAACCGAAACTCTGATAGATCCCATAGAAAAAGAGCTAATAGAAGAAGATATTGAGAAAACGGAAGACTTAACAAACGATAAAAACGACTAATTATGATAATTGCAGTAGATTTTGATGGTACAGTTGTAGAACATGAATATCCAAAAATTGGACGACCAATTCCTTTTGCAATAGAGACTCTAAAAAAATTGCAAGCTGACGGACACACATTACTAATGTGGACAGTGAGAGAAGGAGATTTACTCCAAGAAGCTATTGACTATGTTGAAAGCAATGGTGTAAAATACCATGCCTACAATAAAAATTATCCAGAAGAAGATCGTGCAACAGCAGCTCGCAAACTAAATGCTGACATCTTTATTGATGACAGAAATGTAGGAGGACTTCCCGATTGGGGACTAATCTATCGCTCTATTAAAGCTGCTGAAAGAGGAGAAATGACCTTCGATACAATGATGATGACATCAAGCAGAGAAGAAAGAAGTCCATATAGAAAGAAAAATTTCTTTATTCGTTTGGGTGAAATGTTTGAAAAAGACGGATATTAATAAACAACAAGATGCTATTAATAAACGAAAATATATACTTACGTGCCGTTGAACCCGAAGATTTGGACTATTTATACAAATGGGAAAATGATACAAATCTCTGGATTCATGGTAATACTTTAGCTCCGTATTCAAGAAATACACTTCGACAATATATTGAAGAAGCACAACAATATGATATCTTTCAGAGCAATCAGCTAAGGCTAGTCATTTGTCAACAAGATAGTGATACCATTGTAGGTGCTGTAGATATCTATGATGTGGATGTACATAGCAAGCGTGCAGGAATTGGAGTGCTCGTAGATGAAGAGTTTCGCAAACAAGGCTTTGCTCAACAGGCTTTAAGGCTTATTCAGAACTATGCTTTTGATTTCTTAAATCTACACCAACTTTATGCTCACATATCTGTTAATAATAGCATAAGCATCGATTTATTTGAAAAATCGGGATATTTGAAAGCTGGAATATTAAAAGATTGGATATATACTCCTAGTGGGTATGAGGATGTGACATTGGTACAATTAATCGATAATTCGGATGAATGAAGATATAAAAAAAGCATTTGATGTGCTTGTTTCAGGAGGTTTGATACTTTATCCTACTGATACAATTTGGGGAATTGGTTGTGATGCGACTAATGCAGAAGCTGTTAAAAAAGTTTTCGACCTAAAGAAACGTGTAGATAGCAAGGCACTTATAGTGCTAGTAGATAGTAGTTCAAAACTAGATTTCTACGTTGAAGAAGTGCCAGATTTGGCAGTAGATCTAATGGAGATGTCTGAAAAGCCTATGACCGTTATATTTGACAATGCGCGCAATGTAGCTCCTAATCTATTAGCAGAAGATGGAAGTCTAGCTATTAGAATTACAGAAGAAAAATTTTCGCATGAATTGTGCAAACGTTTCAGAAAAGCTCTTGTATCCACATCTGCCAATGTAAGTGGATCAAAGGCTCCTACTAAGTTCTCAGAAATAGATCAAGAAATTATTGATGGAGTTGACTACGTTGTACAATATAGACAAGATGAGCAAGCAACAGCCAAAGCTTCAAGTATTATTAAACTAAGCAATAGTGGCGAAATAAAAATAATAAGAGAGTAAAACAAGACTATGTCCGTTTATTTTGAAAATGATAAATTTGACAACAAATCTTTCAAAGATGAAAAGATTGTAGATTATGAATATCAATACTGTACATTCATAGGCTGCGATTTCTCGAATACATCGATACTTTCATCCAATTTTATAGATTGTGAGTTTAGAGATTGTAATCTGACGATGCTTAATTTAGAGGGAACAATACTGAATAATGTTAGATTCTACAATTGCAAGATTATGGGAGTTAGATTCAATCTATGCAATAGCTTTATCTTTCAAGTATATTTTTCAGATTCCATCTTAGACTATAGTTCTTTTGAAGGATTTAAAGTTCAAAAAACTCTATTTTTAAATAACTCTCTAAAGGGAGTTGATTTTACGAACACCAATCTAAAACAAACAAGATTTAACAATTGTAATCTCGATGAATCCGTGTTTATTGGAACAAATTTGCAAGAAACAAATTTTGAGACGGCATATAATTACACAATAGACTTAGATAGTAATTTTGTCAAGAAAACACGCTTTTCTAAAGACGGACTAGCTGGTTTATTGAGAAACTATGACATAATAGTAGAGGATATATAAATTTCTTTGCTTATGTTTACCTTTTAAAATAAAAAGACAGATAGGAACATGAATACATTTGGAAATATTTTTAGACTTACATCTTATGGAGAATCGCATGGTGCAGCTGTAGGAGGAATTATAGATGGGTGTCCTGCGGGAATAACCGTTGATTTTGATTTCGTGCAATCAGAGTTAAATCGCAGACGTCCTGGACAATCTAAAATCACAACACCACGCAAGGAAGATGATTCAGTAGAATTTCTATCAGGTATTCATGAAGGAAAAACGACAGGCGCACCTATCGGCTTCATCATAAGAAATGAGAATCACCATTCTTCGGACTATGACAACCTAAAAGAGCTATACCGCCCATCTCACGCTGATTATACCTATACTCAAAAGTATGGACATCGTGATCACAAAGGTGGAGGTCGTTCATCCGCACGTGAGACAATTGCCAGATGTGTTGCTGGAGCTATAGCGAAGCTTGCACTAAAGCAACTAAATATAACAATAACTGCCTATACATCGCAAGTTGGAGGAGTGGCACTAGATAAAATGTACACTAACTACGATCTCTCTAGAATAGAAGATACACCCGTACGTTGTCCAGATCTGGAAAAAGCAGAAGAAATGATTGAGCTTATCAAAGAAGTGAAATCAAAAGGTGACACTATTGGAGGCGTGATAACGTGTGTTGCAAAGGGTGTTCCTGCTGGTCTTGGCGAACCCGTATTTGGAAAACTACATGCAGCACTTGGCAGCTCAATGCTAAGTATCAATGCAGTAAAAGGATTTGAATATGGCGATGGATTCGATGTAAATCATAGAGGATCTGAGGTTAATGATGTGTTCTACAATGACAATGGAAAAATATCAACCAAAACCAATCACTCTGGAGGAATACAAGGAGGAATTTCAAATGGACAAAATATTTATTTCCGTGTAGCATTTAAGCCTGTGGCAACTATTTTGATGCTACAAGACACAGTGAATAAAGCTGGTGAAGAGGTTGAATTGAAAGCTCGTGGACGACACGATGCTTGTGTACTTCCTCGTGCTGTACCTATTGTAGAAGCAATGGCAGCAATGACTATTTTAGACTATTACCTATTGAGTAAAAAAGACAGACTATTTGTATAATAATAGTGACATAACAAGAAAGGCTAGAATCTGAGATTCTAGCCTTTTTTATTATATCTAGTAAGTTTTTTATTCCTCTACAAAGATTCCATCTTTCATTCTATCAGAATCAGCAAAAACAGCCATTCCTGTTTTCATTTTCTTAAAACCTAGAGCCTCATAAAAACCTTCTTTTCCAGGGGAGGCATACAATATAAAGTTGCAAGTAGGTGCAGCCTCTACTAATTGTGTCACAATTTGCTTACCGATCTTCTGACCTTGATAATCTGGATTGACTGCTATATCATAAATTGCAGCTTGACGATAACCATCAGAAAGAATGCGCCCAAAACCAATTAGTTTATCTTTATCAAATGCGAAGACAACTGCATAACTAACTTCAAAAGTGTGCCTATGTATTTCAGGACTCACAAAGCTCATTCCTACTTCTTCTAAGAGTTTAGGCACTATAGTCCAATCAATGTTATCGCAATTTGTCTGATATCGAATACTCATAAAAATTAAATCTTCTAATCTTACACAAAGATACTATTCAAAATTGAGAATAAGTGAAATCATTCTATTTTTCCCCGATGAAACCGCATCTGAATATTTGAAAAGTTCTGGATCAGCCAAGTCCTTCCTATCCTTATTGATAACATCAGCCAATCCAAGAGAGAACTTAAGTTCTGGACTTATTTTGAAATAAGGGAGATAAAAGTTACATCCTAGACCAAACTCTAAACCATAATCTGTGGATGTGAAACGCAACTCTTCATTTTTGTTAGAACCACCAATATTCACTGCAAAGTAAGGACCTGCAATTAAATAAGGTCTAAAATTATTAGTACGAGGGGCGCTAAACTTAAGGTGGAGAGGAATGGTCAAATAATTGCCTTTCAGAGTTTTTTCGTGTCTCTCAAGAGTAGATTGCTCCACAAAGACAAACTTCTTTTCTCCAAAATGAACTGCAGGATTAGCTCTTAGATTAAAATACTGACTCAAATATCGATCCACAATCATTCCAATGCTGAAACCAACAGAGTATGAAGGTATTTCTGCAAACCAAGCATCCCCTCCAGGCTGTATTTTTCCAGAATTAACGATTGGCATATCCTGTGTGTGCAAACCTAAATTAAATCCAAAATGAAACATTTTCTGATCAGCATAAGGTAAGTTCTGAGCTTTTCTATATTGAGAAAAAGCATTGGCACTAACAAGGGTTAGGATACAAAGCAGAATTATATTGAGTAGTTTCTTCTTTAATAATAACATATTCTTAATAGACTTGTATTAATTCATATAACGAGAAAACTAGCATTCTAGTATAGAATTGCCAGAACTTAACTCGAAAACTCCTTCTATTCTAAAATAAAGTTAAATCCAGAACAATTTGCAACCTCTGAATATCAACACATTAATCAAAACATAGAGTCATAAAAGCATACATATAAGAAATATCTATTAAACATCTATTTGGCTCTATAGATAAAACTATTTATATTTGCAGCTCAAAGTTAGTAATATTAATAAATAAACTGAAAAATTATGGCTTACGTTATAGATGATACATGCATTGCATGTGGAAGTTGCATCGATGAGTGCCCTGTTGAAGCAATCTCTGAAGGAGATATTTATGTAATTGATGCAGACATCTGCACAGACTGTGGAACATGCGCTGATGCTTGTCCAACAGAATCAATACATCCAGCATAAGACATTACAATTAAATGTAAATGTTGCAAGAGGTTAACCTTAGGGTTTGCCTCTTTTTTTTGTACATTGTACTTTCTAATTGATAAAATAAATGAGGATGAACAAGGCAAAATTTACTCCTATTGATTTAGAGACTTGGGCGAGAAAAGAGTATTTTGACTACTTCTATAATGGAATCAAGTGCAAATATACAATGAATGCCAATATTGATATCACTTCTTTTCAAGAAGAACGAAAGGCTAGATCATTGCGATTTTTTCCAACATTTCTCTATCCCATCATGCGAGCTATCAATCAGAATCAAGAATTCAGAATGAGTTTTGAAGATGATATCCTGGGTTATTGGGAATATGTAGTTCCATCCTATACCCTATTTCATGAAGATGATAAGACATTTTCAGATGTGTGGAGCGAGTATCATGAAGATTTTTCTTCTTTTTATAATACTATCATCACAGATATAGAAACTTACAAAGATGTGAAAGGGGTGAAGGCTAGAACTGGACAACTTCGCAATTTCTGTTCCATCTCCTCAGTTCCTTGGCTAAGTTTTACATCCTATAGTCAAGATACTTATAGCGAATCTAACTTTTTATTTCCACTTATTCGTTTTGGGAAATACTTTGAAGAGAATGGGAAAATATTAGTTCCCTTTGCCGTATTTGCAAACCACGCCGTAGCTGATGGCTATCATACTTGCAAACTAATAAATGAAATACAGGACTTTTGCAATAAATCGGAAGAATGGATGAAAATATAGATTCTAGATATAGAAAAGCCAACAAAAGTTTGATCTTTTGTTGGCTTTTACATTTGAAGCTATATATTTTATTCCTCTTCTTCTGTTAAAACACTCTCCTTGAAGCTCTTATGCGCTGCTAAGAAAGCATCTGCTTTAATCGCTGTTTTTCGTGATAATTCATCGTATTCATCGGCAAAAATCTCAACATCTGATTCTGGTGTATCAGCAGCAAACTCTATAAATTTGATTCCTTTATTTACCTGTGCATCCATACTTTTAAACATTTCAATTGCAGTAGCTTGACATGCTTCAGCCCCACTAGGTATATTTTCATTTTCTAGATGTTTAATAGTTTTTGTAATATCACCT
>JASLEN010000310.1 GCA_030151105.1 Dysgonomonas sp. | reverse complement strand
TCTTCTAATTTTGCATGTTGAATTCCTAGAGACCTGCGTCCAAAAACTTTTACTTTACTATATTCCTTGTCATCAAGTAGTAGGCGCACGAGTTGGGCACCCACAAGTCCTGTGGCACCAATTACTAGTGCCGTTTTATATTTATTTATATTCATGATTGTTGTTTTTTTGTATTTTCTGACAGCTAATATTAAAGATAGTCAATCTTAATCAAAATTCAAATTTAACATTCCTATATTATGTAAGGATACACTACCGTGATCTGAAAAAAGGGGAGGCTCGAATCACTTCGAACCTCCCCGACAACTATAATAAAAAACAACTAGACGCAGCATTTCGCACACGTCGTTTCTTCGAGATTTCTATAAAACAATCTCCTGTTTTACTGATTGACTTATTTAGATTACTTCTAGTTTATCACTCATTAAAACAATGCTGCTCCTACTTTAGTTTTCGATTATTCTAAAAAAGAGGATGTATTATGAAATATTAATCCCTAATTATAAGGAGATAAGCGGAGAAGACTCTGTCTGTAGATTAGAAAAATGGGTGTTAGAACAACTAGCTTTTGCATATTGAATTATTAACAAAATGTCTGTTTTTTGTGTTGACAAATGTTTTCCCAAACTTCTTTTTTAGTTATCTTTGTTAGTCTAGTGCAATTATCGATTGCATATTAATTGAAATTTAAACCGAATTAGAAAATTATGTTACATGAATTCACACTTTCGCATGATCGTGCACTGATCAACTTCACCCTCAAGTATTGTGATACAAAACAAAAACTTCTAAATAGCTACGGTTTCAGACGTGTTGTAGATTCTTTTGTAAAACAAATACTCAAAAATCAAGAAATAGTTATTTATAACTATTATATAGATGCGCTCGAAACGGATGACAATTTTGTAGATTCGTTGGTTGAGGTATGTAAGCTTCTCTGCGTCTTTAGTGTCGATGAGGTAGTTGCAGTCGACAATAAATATAAAATATTCTTTGAAGACAAGGAATACTTTGTGGAACTAACAGAAATGCTAGTTCTTTATTGGAAGAGACTCGAAAGATATACAATAGTAAGAAACAATAGAGTAGGAGAGGGATTACAGAATGTTCGTTTTGCAAATGCAAACGAAATGTTTAACGCTCTTGTGCTATCAACAGTACGCCGTTTGCAAACCACAGTGCTAGGCAAGGATATACGTGTCTTTAGAGAATCTACACTAGGTGCAATGGCAGGACTAACGTTGAACGAAGTGAACTGGAATTGTCCAGTAGAATATAAAGGTCTGAATAATATTCCTTTCATTAGTGCAGTAACTATTCAACCTCCATTTATTTCTTATACAAAGAGCAATACAAGGTCGGGAATATTCCAAGAGCATGCTAAAAATCCTCTTGTGAATCTAATCCTAAATGAAGACGATTGGTATGTATATCCTGCAAAAGTAGGAAGTATGTTGACATTTGTCTATTTCCATAAAAACTTCATGGCTCATGGTGTATGTCTTGGAAACTTGTTCGAAATGGCTCGTGAAAATGAGTATGTAGGCAAAAAACCAGATATGATCTATGTATATGGTTATCCAGAGGAATCAAATGAGAAAAATACATTCTATTATAAAGATACCAAGAATGATATTCTGATAGGATATGCTAACTATTGCGACGAAACTGACTATTTTGGATATATGAAGAAAATGTTGCTTACACTTCATAATATCAAGCAAATAGAGAAGAATCGTTTGCCAATACACGGGGCAATGGTAAACATTGTGTTGCGTAATGGCATGGAGTCTAACATTGTGATAATGGGAGATAGTGGAGCAGGGAAATCTGAAAGTTTAGAGGCTTTCCGTACACTTAATGCTAACTATATCCGTCACATGCGTATCATCTTTGACGATATGGGATATCTTGAAAAACAAGAAGATGGAACTATCAAAGCTTATGGTACAGAGATTGGAGCTTTTGTGCGTGTAGATGACCTTGATCCAGCTTATGCTTTTGAGCAATTGGATAGAGGGGTATATTCTAACATGGACAAAGTAAATGCTCGTGTCACTATTCCTATTTCATCTTATGAGGTGATAATGAGAGGATATCCAATAGATTATTTCCTTTATGCAAATAACTATTCCGAGTCGGATAAAAAGATTCATTTGCTAGAAGATTTTAATAAAATTATCCAGATCTTCGAAGATGGAGCTCGCAAAGCCAAAGGTACAACAAGCGAAGTAGGACTTGTGAAATCTTATTTTGCTAACCCATTTGGACCAGTGCAAGAACGTGCTGCTACAGAGGTTTTAGTTCGCCAATACTTCAAAGATATGCAAGATGCAGGAACTAAAATAGGAGAAATGTACACTTCACTAGCAATTGACGGACAGGCTCATGAAGGTCCTAGAAAGGCTGCTGAGGAATTGTTCAAATTGATTAACGAGTGATTCATTGTATATAATGATATAAGAATCAAATGAGATAGAGAAAAGTCGGCAGTAATGTCGGCTTTTTTTGTCCTGTATTTTAAAAGTAGCTATTCTTTGTCTAAAAGGCTTTTTTAGTATCTTTGTAGCTAGAAACCTAACATTTATAAATAGTGAGTAAAACTACTAAAATAAATTTTATTCTGCCATTCAAGCCTCGTCGTCCAGCGGGAGGTTTTAGGGTGATGTATGAATATGCTAATCGTTTGGCTAAGAAAGGGTATGAGGTACACTTGATTTATCCTCTCGAAACTCAATTTATGGAGTATAGATTGCCCTATTTCTTACGCTATATGTTTTCGAAACTGGAAGGTTTTGCCACTAATAAATGGTTCAAATTTGATTCTAGTATCAAGATGTCATACGTTCCCACAGTAGAAGACAAATATATGCCCGATGCTGATATCGTGATTGCTACATGGTGGTCAACTGTATTAGAAATGGGTAAGTTGAGTGAATCTAAGGGACGAAAAATTAACCTAATTCAAGGCTTTGAAAATTGGGAAGGACGTGTTGATTTACTTTACAAGTCTTATGATTTGCCTAATGTTACAAATATTGTAGTTGCATCTTATCTACATGATATTGTTCGACAACATACGAAGAAGCCAATAGAGATAATACATAATGCAATCTCTAAAGAGGATTTCGATATTGATACGCCAATAGAAGATAGAGCATCTTATAAAGTGGCAATGACATATTCTTCGCAAGCTATCAAAGGCTCCAAATTTGGATTAGAGGCATTGCTGCAAGCAAAAGAACAATTGCCAGAGTTGGAAGGGGAATTGTTTGGTGTTTGTCCAGAGCCACCTCACTTGCCTAGTTGGATAAGTTATCATAGAGCGCCTAGTGATTTGAGAGCTGTGTATAATAGAAATGCAATCTTACTTTCTAATAGCTTTACAGAAGGCTTTCCTCTTACGCCTGCCGAGGGTATGTTCTGTGGTTGTGCCCTTATTTGTACTAATATAGATGGGCATAAGGAATTTGCAATTGATGAAGATACTGCTTTGTTAGTGGAGGTGAAAAATGTCGATCAATTGGCTGAAAAAATTGTAGAATTAGTTAAAGATAATCACAAACGTTGCACATTGGCAACTCGTGGAAATCAATATATTCAGCGTTTTGTTTGGGACAACTCAGTAGATAAGATAGAAAGAGTTATTCAGCATTTATTGACCAAATAAATAAACAATTATGCTAAATGCTAAAAATAAAAGGCACTAATCATTTGATTAGTGCCTTTCATTATTTATTGTGAAATCGAATTTATTTCTTCACTCCATTTCTAATTAATAGCGCATCAATGCTTGGTTCTTGTCCTCTAAATTGTTTGTAGAGTTTCATTGGCTCGTCAGTATCTCCTTTTTCAAGAACATTCTCACGGAACGATTTAGCAGTTTCTTTATTGAAAATACCAGTTTCTTTGAACTTAGCAAAAGCATCAGCATCAAGTACCTCTGCCCACTTGTAACCATAATATCCCGCAGCATATCCACCTGAGAAAATGTGGCTAAATGAAGTTGACATACATGATCCATCTACTACTGGCAGCACAGCTGTGCTCTTCATCGCTTTTTGCTCAAACGCATCTATATCTCCAACATTTTCGTTTGTGATAGAATGCCATGCCATATCCAAATATCCAAATGATAACTGACGATAGCACAAATATCCAGCATTGTAGTTTGCTGCGTCTATTAGTTTCTGAACAAGTTCCGCAGGGATTTTCTCGCCAGTTTTATAGTGTACTGCAAATTTATCTAGGAAGTCTTTTTCTGTCAACCAATTCTCCATAATTTGAGAAGGAAGCTCAACGAAATCGTGCAAGACATTTGTTCCTGATTGAGATTCGTATGTACATTTGGTAAGCATACCATGTAGTGCATGTCCAAATTCGTGCAAGAATGTTTCAACTTCATCAAATGTTAATAGAGCTGGTTCGGTAGATGTTGGACGAGTAAAGTTCATCACAATAGCAACTTGTGGACGAGAATCTTTTCCTTTTTCCATATACTGTCCTTTGAATTCAGTCATCCAAGCACCTTGTCTTTTTCCTTCACGTGGGTGAAAATCTGTATATAGAACAGATAAGAAATTCCCTTTTTCGTCCAATACATCGAATGCTTCTACTTCGGGATGATATACTTGAATCTTAGTATTCTTTTTGAAAGTGATTCCATATAAGTCAGTTGCGAGACCAAATACTCCTTTCTTCACATTCTCCAATTCAAAATAAGGGCGAACCATTTCGTCATTTACACTATACTTAGCATCACGTAGTTTTTCTGAATAATATGACCAATCCCAGGGTTGCAAGTCAATAGACTCTTTTTCCATTCCCACTGCAAAACCTTCTACTTGTTTCACATCAGAATGAGCAGCAACTGCGTAAGCATCGTGCAGATCGTCAAGAAGTTTGAATACACTTTTCTTGTCTTTTGCCATCTTGTCTTTCAATCTATATGTCGCAAAATCTTCGTATCCAAGGAGATTTGCTAGCTTCATTCGATTGATTGCAATGTTTTTTACATTTTCTCTATTGTCAAACTCTCCACCATTGAAGTTTCTAGAAGTATATGCTTTATATAGTTGTTCACGCAATTCACGATTCGTCGAATATTTC